>DASUZG010000525.1:0-2089 GCA_036376995.1 Azonexus sp.
TAAGATATCAAATAGGTAGGTGATTGACAGACGCCGGCCACAAACCTAAGATTAATGTCTTCTGAAGCTGAGCCGCATCCGAACGGGCGGTCGGCGCGGATGAAAGATCAACGTCAGCAAACCACGCCTATAATCGCCGCCCCCTGGCGGCTGCAGGCGTCGCCAAGTGGTGAATTGTTTCGCAGCACCCTTCATTAACGTTCCGCCCTCTTTCAACAGGAGCCGTTTCATGTCCAAAGCCCCCATTCGCGTTGCCGTCACCGGCGCCGCTGGTCAAATCGCTTACAGCCTGCTGTTCCGCATCGCCAGCGGCGAAATGCTCGGCAAGGATCAGCCTGTCATTCTTCAGCTCCTCGACCTGCCGCAAGCCCAGAAGGCCGTCGCGGGCGTGATGATGGAACTCGACGACTGCGCGTTCCCGCTGCTCGCCGGCATGATCGCGACCGACGATCCGAACGTCGCGTTCAAGGACGCCGAGGCCTGCCTGCTGGTTGGCGCCCGTCCGCGCGGCCCCGGCATGGAGCGTGCCGACCTGCTGCAAGCCAACGGCGCGATCTTCACCGTGCAGGGCAAGGCGATCGCTGAAAACGCCAAGGAAAACGTCCGCGTCCTGGTGGTCGGCAACCCCTGCAACACCAACGCCTACATCGCCGCCGCCGCCGCCAAGAAAGTCGGCCGCACCAACCCGAAGAACTACCACGGCATGCTGCGCCTCGACCACAACCGCGCGCTGACCCAACTGGCCCAGAAGACCGGCCGCCCGGTGTCCTCGCTCAAGAAGCTGACCGTCTGGGGCAACCACTCGCCGACGATGTACGCCGACTACCGCAACTGCACCTCGAACGGCGACTCGGTCAAGGCGCTGATCAACGATCACGCCTGGAACAACGACGTCTTCCTGCCGACCGTCGGCAAGCGCGGCGCCGCCATCATCGAAGCCCGGGGCCTGTCCTCCGCCGCTTCCGCTGCCAACGCCGCCATCGACCACGTCCGTGACTGGGTCCTCGGTTCCGACGAATGGGTCACCATGGGCGTGCCGTCCGATGGTTCCTACGGCATCCCGGCCGGCATCGTGTTCGGCTTCCCGTGCGAATGCAAGGGTGGCAAGTTCACCATCATCCAGGGCCTGGAAATCGACGAGTACAGCCGCGAGAAGATCAACCTGACGCTCAAGGAACTGACCGACGAAGCCGAAGCCGTCAAGGACATGCTGTAATCCGGCAGCTCCCTTAGCTTCAGCGAAAGGCCGCGGTAAAATGCCGCGGCCTTTTTCATTTCCGGTTCAGAAAACCATGCGCCATCCCAGAGACGTCCTGTTCGCCGGCGAAAAGCCCTTCCCCATCCTGCCCGCGGTCGACCATTACGCCGGCTCGGAAAAGCTGATGCGGAAGGCACTGCAACTGCAGCAGGAGCTCGGGCCGATTTTCGACATCACCTGCGACTGCGAGGACGGCGCCCATGCCGGGGCCGAGCGCGAGCATGCTGAGATGGCGGCGGCCGTGATCATGTCCGACGACAACCGCTTCAACCGCGTCGGCGCCCGCGTCCATGACGTGACCCACGCCCACTGGCGGCAGGACATGGAAATTCTGGTCGGCCGGGCCGGCAGCCGCTTACCCTTCATCACCCTGCCCAAGCCGTGCAGTGCCGCCGACGTCCAGGTGCAGATCGACACCTTGCGCCAGATCGAACGGCAATGCGGCCTCGACCGTGAAATCCCGGTGCATGTGCTGATCGAGACGCACGGCGCCCTGCGCGAGGTCTGGCAGATCGCTGCGCTCCCCGGCGTCGAATCGCTCGATTTCGGCCTGATGGATTTCGTCTCCGGCCATCACGGCGCCATTCCCGGCGCCGCCATGAAAAGCCCCGGCCAGTTCGAGCATCCACTGGTCGCCCGCGCCAAGTGCGAAATCGCCGCCGCCGCGCTGGCCTGCGGTGTCGTACCGGCGCACAACGTGACCACCGAATTGAAGGACCTCGACTACATCCGCAACGACGCCCTGCGTGCCCGCCGGGAGTTCGGCTTCCTGCGCATGTGGAGCATCCACCCCAACCAGATCGTGCCCATCGTCGAAGCCATGCGCCCCGA
>DASUZG010000526.1:0-2582 GCA_036376995.1 Azonexus sp.
CGCAGGCTGATGACCGGGATTTCCGGGTCGGCCAGCCCTTCCAGCGCGGCCCAGGCGGCGTCGATGCGCGCATTCATGGCTTCACCAGACCCCGTTCGGATGGGCGCGGGCCAGGCTCTGCATCTCGGCCAGGAGGAAGCCGAGGTGCTCGGAATGGATGCCGACCTTACCTTCGGTCACGTAGCCGGAGACTTCCGGGCGCGTTAGCGTCGCTTCGCTGAGCGCCGCGTCGACGATGGCGTCCCAGTCGTCCTGCAGGCTCGCCACATCGACGCCGATGCCGGCCTTGGCGGCGGCCGTTTCGGCCGGGCTCGCCGCCCAGAATTCCCGGGTGTAGGGGAACAGGTGGTCGAGCGCCGCCTGGGCGCGGGCGTGCGACTCTTCCGTGCCGTCGCCGAGGCGCACCAGCCAGTCGCGGGCGTGGCGCAGGTGGTAGCGCACTTCCTTCAGCGACTTGGCGGCAATCGCCGCCAGATCGGCGTCGGCCGACTTTTCCAGCGCTTCCCACAACAGCGCCATCAGCGCGCTGTACAGGAAGTTGCGGACGATGGTCGTCGCGTAGTCCGGGCTGGCCTGGGCGTAGCCGGACAGCGGGCCGTGCTGCGGCAGTTCGAGCAGCGTGTAGTTGCGGAATTCGTGCGTGTCGCGGAAATAGGCGAGGCGGTCTTCGGTGCATTCGCCGCCCTGTTGCGCGGCGGCCAGCTGGTAGAGCAGGCGGGCCTGGCCGATCAGGTCGAGGCTCATGTTGGAGAGCGCGATGTCCTCTTCGAGGATCGGGCCGTGGCCGCACCACTCGGCATTGCGCTGGCCCAAGACCAGCGCGTTGTCGGCGAGGTGCAGCAGGTAGTCGGGGGCGGCCTTCATCACATGTGCCCCACTTCTTCCGGAATCTTGTAGAAGGTCGGATGGCGGTAGATCTTGTCGGCCGCCGGGTCGAACAGTTCGCCCTTCTCGTCCGGGTTGCTGGCGGTGATCGCCTTCGATTCGACGACCCAGATGCTGACGCCTTCCTGGCGGCGGGTATAGACGTCGCGCGCCATGTCCAGCGCCTGGGCGGCGTCGGCGGCGTGCAGGCTGCCGCAATGCTTGTGTTCGAGACCCTGCTTGCTGCGCACGAAAACTTCCCAGAGCGGCCATTCTTTCAATGCGGTGGTCATGCTGCCTCCTTGATGCTGCGTGCTTGCTGTTTGGCGGCGTGGGCGAGCGCGGCGTCGCGCACCCATTGCCCTTCGTTATGCGCCTTGACGCGGGTGGCCAGGCGTTCCTTGTTGCACGGCCCGTTGCCGTTAACCGTTTCCCAGAACTCGTTCCAGTCGATCTGGCCGTAGTCGTGGTGGCCGCGCGCTTCGTTCCACTTGAGGTCGGGGTCGGGCAGGGTGACGCCGAGCACCTTGGCTTGCGGCACCGTGGCGTCGATGAACTTCTGCCGCAGCTCGTCGTTGGAGACGCGCTTGATGCCCCAGCGCATGCCCTGCGCGCTGTTCGGGCTGTCGGCATCGGGCGGTCCGAACATCGCCAGGCACTTCCACCACCAGCGATTGACGGCGTCCTGGACCATGGCCTTCTGTTCGGCGGTGCCGGTCATCATGACGAGCAGGGCTTCGTAGCCCTGGCGCTGGTGGAAGGACTCTTCCTTGCAGACGCGCACCATGGCCCGGGCGTAGGGACCGTAGGAGCAGCGGCACAGCGGCACCTGGTTCATGATCGCGGCGCCGTCGACCAGCCAGCCGATCACGCCGACGTCGGCCCAGGTCAGGGTCGGGTAGTTGAAGATCGAGCTGTACTTGGCGCGGCCGCTGTGCAGGCCGTCGAGCATCTGGTCGCGGCTGGTGCCCAGCGTTTCGGCGGCGGAATAGAGGTAGAGGCCGTGGCCGCCCTCGTCCTGCACCTTGGCGATCAGGATCGCCTTGCGCTTCAGGCTCGGCGCGCGCGAGATCCAGTTGCCTTCGGGCAGCATGCCGACGATCTCGCTGTGCGCGTGCTGGCTGATCTGGCGCACCAGGGTCTTGCGGTAGGCCTCGGGCATCCAGTCCTGCGGCTCGATGCGGCCGTCGGCATCGATGCGGGTATCGAAGGCCGCCTGCAACGCCGGATCTTCATGGGATGGTGCCAGCGGCACGGTCTTGCCGCCACCGTCGGGAACATTGAATGACTGCGTATACATGGTTTTCTCCTGGGGTTCGCCCCGGCACCGTGGCGCCGGGGTCGTTGTCGTTATCGGGGATGGCTTACTGGACGATGCTCCAGTCGCCGTTCTTGACTTCAAGCAGGCGGAAGGCCGACAGGTCGAGGCCCATGTGGTCGGTCGGCGACATGTTGAAGGTGCCGCTGGTGGCGACGAAGCCCTTGGTCGCTTCGAGCGCGTCGCGAACCTTGGCCTTGTCGGTCGAACCGGCACGCTTGATGGCGTCCACCGCCAGCATCAGGCCGTCGTAGGCATAGCCGCCGAAGGTCGACACGTCGCTCTTGTAGGCCGCCTTGTAGGCCTTGTCGTAGGCCGTGACCACCGGCTTCTGCGGGTCGCTGGCCGGCAGCTTCTCGGGGATCAGCTGCGCCGGCGACGGCAGGCGCACGCCTTCGGC
>DASUZG010000527.1:0-5415 GCA_036376995.1 Azonexus sp.
TTGTTGCGCCAGGTGTTGTGGTGCGAATACCAGGCCACCATGTCGCGCGAATCGACGATCTCGTTCTTCTCGACCAGGTTGTGGTTGCTGTACCACAGGCGCAGGCCGTCGCCGCGCAGGCCGAGGTCGAAGGGCTTGGAACTGATGCGGTTGGCGCGCACGGTGTTGTGGTCGGCCTGCTTCAGGTCGATGCCGAACAGGCAGTCGGTGATGCGGTTTTCCTCGACCAGGTGGTGGTTGCCGCGAATGTTCAGGCAGGTGTCGTCGCTGTCGTGGGCATCGCCCGAGCCCTGCAGGGTGAGGCCGCGGATGGTGGCGCCCTCGGTATCGACGACGAACACGGTGCCCTTGCCGCCGCCATCGATGGTGACCTGGCCACCACCGTCGATGGTCAGGGGCTTGTCGACCAGGACCGGGCCGGCGTAGATCCCGGGGGGAGGTTTGAGGACCGACCCCGGCGCGGCCTGGTCGACCAGCAACTGGAACCAGGGAATATCAGTACGGTTGGGGGCCGCGGGGCGGACGGCTTTTTCCGTCGAGGAACCCCAGTTGGCGGCCAGGTTGGGCTTGCCCATGCCTTCCAGCGACTGCGAGGCGGCGAGACCGCCGACGCCGAGGCCGGCGGCGATACCGAGCCAGATCAGGGAGCGGCGCAGGTGGCGGAGCATGGCGCTTACTCGGCGCCGCCTTCGCGCAGTTGCTTGCGGCGGATCAGCAGGGCCAGCATCAGGCAGACGAAGATGACCAGCAGCAGGCCATAGCCCCAGTACGGATAGGAGTAGGTCGAGAACTGCGCGACCTTGCCTTCGCCGAACACCGTGGGCATGAACGGCTTGACCGTGAAGGCGCCCCACGGGTGCAGGTTGTGGCCAAAGAACCACAGCCAGCCGGCGTAGGTGATGACGAAGAACAGTGGCAGCAGGCCCGGTACCAGGGCCAGCAGCAACTGGAAGTTGCGGATCTTGGCGACGCCGGCGACGACCACCAGCATGGCGCCAATCAGGCCGAAGATGACGAGGCGCGAGATGGATTCGACGTTGTCGGCCCAAACCTTGATCCGCTCCGGCTCGTTGAAGAAACTGCCGGCTTCGGCGGTATAGGCGGCGACATGGCCGGAGAGGCGGCCCATGACGAACTGGTCGATCAGCATCCAGGCGGCGACGCCGGTGAAGCCGGCGGCCAGGGCGATCAGGCGCGGCTTCTTCTGCGGCAGCGCGAAGGCCAGCATCATCACCGCGAAGAAACCGAAGAAGAACTTGGCCAGCGGCTTCTCGACGGGGGCGCCGGTGGCGATCGGGAACATCCCGACGTAGTGGTTGATGGTGTTCATCTCATGGACGCAGTCGAGGCCTTCGGCGCCCTTGTCGACGTTCTTGCTGGCATCGAGGATCGGGTTGTAGCGCTCGTCGTCGTGCGCCAGATCCTTCTGGATGATCTCGTTGGCCATGCGCGTGCCCTTGCCGGCCGCCTTGCAGCCGTTATAGACACCGTCGAAATGGAAATGGATGCGGATGCCATCGGGGAAGGCGTCCTTGGGGTAATTCGGGGCGGTCAGCGACACCCACCAGATCGGGGCGAAGTAGGCGACGACCAGGCAGACCAGCGCGATCAGGGTCAGTCCGCCGACGATTTTGTTTTGTTTTTCCATGATGCTGTTCTCTGCTGTAAGTGTGCTGCGGAAGCCGGTTGCCCAGGCCTGCCCTGGACAACCGGTTTGCTGCTCAATTTACTTCTTGCCGGCCTTCGGCTTGCACATGTTGCCCGGCATCACCAGGCTGGACTGGTAGGCCGAGATCGAGATCAGCTGTTCGTTGCTGTACTTCTTGATGATCTTGACCATGTCCGGGTTGGCGTTGCGGCGGTGGCCGTCACGAATCTCGGTCATCTGGCGCAGCAGGTACTTGTAGTGCTGGCCGGCGATCACCGGGTAGAACTTCTCCTTGTTGCCTTCGCCGTTCTTGCCGTGGCATTCCAGACATTCCTTCTCGTACAGCGCCTTGCCTTCGGCCAGACGCAGGGCCGTATCGGCCGGGACCTTCCAGTCCTTGCCGGCGTCGCCCGGCTTCGAGTCGTACTTGCCGTGCTCGACCGGGATGCACAGGCTCTCGATGTAGGCGGAGACGTCGGCCAGTTCCTGGGCGTCGGTCAGCGTGGCGGCGAACGGGTACATGGTCGGGTTGTCGCGCAGGCCGGCACGGATGTCGGCCATCTGCTTGATCAGCACGGTGGTGTGCTGGCCGGCGAGCTGCGGGAAGGTGCCGTCGGGACGGCCGGCGCCGGAGGGCAGGTGGCAGGCGGCGCAGGTCTCGTAACCTTCCTCGCCGCGCTTCTTGTCGCCCTTCTTGGTCAGGGCCTCGACCTTTTCACCGGCCTGGGCGTTCCACTGGTAATTCTTGCCCTCGATGCCTTCCTGCTTCGGGGCGGGGGGAGCGGCAAACGCGACGCCTGCGGAGAGCAGGCTGATCAAAAGGAGTGATGCTTTCATGTGCTTATCCTTTGTGGGGAGATTGATCGGAACGCCGGGGATAATTGTCCCGTCTTGCATATCAGCGTTCCTTGATATGTGTCAGAAGCCGGGGATGCCGGCTTCATTGGTCACTTCAGCTTGGCCAGGAATTCGGAGATCGCCTTGATTTCCTCGTCATTGACGAGGTGCATGACGCCCTTCATGGCGGCGGTCTGGCCGTTGTTGCGGGCACCGCTCTTGATGTCCTTCATCTGCTGCTCGGTGTAGGCGGCGTTCTGGCCGGCGATCTTCGGGTAGTTCGGCATCAGCGGCTTGTCGCCCTTCGGACCGTGGCAGGCGTTGCAGGTCTTCTCGGCGTACAGCTTGGCGCCGTCCGGCGCGGCGATGGCGGGGGCGGCGACAAGCGCGGCGGCGAGCAAAGTCATTACGATTTTCATGGGTATTCCCTCCTCAAATGAAACGAGGGGCAGAATCGCTCTGCCCCTCGTAAATTGCCTTAAGTCAGATCAAGACTGCAGGCGTTGGCTTACTTGACCTTCTTGGCGCCGTTCTGCTCCAGGTAGGTCTTGGCACGCAGGCCGAGGTCGGCAGCCTTGACCTGGTATTGCCAGATCTGCTCGGACCACAGGTTGGCCTGATCCCAATCCTTCTTGGCGGCGGCCTCGTCAGCCTTGGCCTTGGCGTCCTTGATCTTGCCCAACTGGTCGGTGGCGTCTTCCACCATGGCGACCACATCCGGGAAGTCCTTGTAGTTGACGCTCGTGATGTAACCGACGACGGAGTCGATGACGGCCTGGGTGTCGGCAACCTTCTTCACCGTCGCCTTGTAGTCGGCTTCGGTGTAGGCAGCCTTGGCCGAGGCGGCCGTCTTGGTCGGCTTCCAGCCCTTCGGCTTGACCAGCAGGTAGCCCATCATTTCGAGGTGCAGGGCGGAGCAGAATTCCGTGCAGTAGTACGGATAGACGCCTTCCTTGTCAGCCTTGAACTTGACGGTGACGGTCTTGCCCGGTTCGACGGAGGCATGCACGTTGTAGGTCGAGACGGTGAAGCCGTGGGTCTCGTCCTGGGCGCGCTCGAGGTTGGTCAGGTGGACGGTGATTTCGTCGCCCACTTCCGCCTCGATGGTTTCCGGCGTGATGTGCGAGCGGATCAGCGTGCCCTTGACCTCGATCTTGTTGCCCTTCTTGGTCGTCGTTTCCTCGCCGGCGCGGACCATGCCCGGGTGCTGCTTGTCGGTGCGCGAATCGGTACCGACCTTGTAGCGGACGCCCGGCTTCAGCTTGGTCGCGTCGATGGCGACGGCGTAGTGCGGCTCGCCCAGCGGCAGCGGCATGTCGTACAACAGTTGCATCTTGTCGTTCGAGATGTCGATCAGCTGGTGGTTCTGCGGGTGCAGCGGGCCGACCGGCACGAAGCGGTCGATGGCCAGCTTGTTCAGGGCAACCAGGTAGCGGCCCTTCGGGCTGGCGGAATCGCCTTCCATGGTCATCAGGTGACCGATGTTGTAATGGACGGAGATCTTGTCCAGCACCTTGCCTTCACAGTAGTTCCACTTGGCGACCTGCGAATCGACGTACAGCGAGGTGTAGGCGATACAGGACTTGGAATCGTACTGGGTGTGCAGGGGGCCGAGGCCGAGTTGCACCTGCTTGTCCAGCGCATCCTTCAGACCGATGACCGGCACGCCGTACGGATCCTTGGATTCGAACTTGCCGGCCTTGATCGCGGCCTGCATCTTCTCGAACGAGTACACCGAGGTGTGGGTGTCGAGCTTGCCGGAGACGATGATGAACTTGCCGTCCGGGGTCACGTCGACGCCGTGCGGCGACTTCGGTTCCGGCACCAGGAAGACGACGCCTTCAGCGGCGGCGACTTCGAGCGGCAGCACCTTGTGGCCGTTGATGACCTTGGCCTTGCCGGCGGCGACCAGTTGCTCGGCCTTCTTCCAGTTGATCATGTGCAGGTAGTCGGTGTCCTTGGCGGAACAGCCGGCTTCATACGGCGGACGGCCCTTCTCGATGCCGCCGACGTAACGCTCGGAGCAGAACGAGTTGGTGAACGACCAGCCTTCCGAGGCGCCCTTGCCGGCGTCGGACAGATCCTGCCAGTACGGCGGCAGTTCGACGGAGAAGGACTGCTTCGGATCGAGGCGGCCTTCCTTGCGGTCGAACTTCCAGTAGGTCACGCCACCGCGGTACTTCTCGTTCATGTCCTCGAGCGGATAGAACTTCTTGTTCTCGAGCGGGGCCGGGTACTGCGCGGCTTCGATCACGTACTCGGTGTTGGTGGTGACGAAGGCACCGCCGTGTTCGGACTTGTAGATCGGGTTGACGACGATCTGCTTGGTTTCGAAGTCACGCAGGTCGATCACGGCGAGGCGCGGGTTGGCCTTGTCGTTGATGAACAGGAACTGGCCGTCATACTGGCCGTTGGTTTCGGAAATGGCCGGGTGGTGCGTGTCGCCCCAGGTGATTTCCTTACCGTCGATCTTGCCCTGGTTCAGCACGGCGCGCGAGTTCTCGTCGTAGCCGTAGCCCTGCCAGGGTTCCGGCGTGAACACGCCGATGTACTTCAGGATGCGCATCGACGGAATGCCGTACACGATGACCTGGCCGGACTGGCCGCCGGAACTGAAGACCACGAACTCGTCGCGCTTGCCGGTCGGCACATAGGTCTTGGCCGCGGCCAGCACGTCCTGCTGGCTCAGACCGCGACGCTTCAGCACGTCCTGCAGGGACTCGGCCGACCAGGCGATGCTGGCAGCGCCGAATCCGAGGCCGGCTGCGACGAGCAGCGCGGTGGATTTGACTGCAAATCTACTCATTTGATTTCTCCCGAAAAAACAAGAACTCCTACGTTCCACCCCCCATCGACGCAGGCCGTTGCAGCCCCTGCGGCAATTTGTCGCACACTCTATTCCGGGCGGACTGTGAAAAAATTGATATCTG
>DASUZG010000528.1:0-3682 GCA_036376995.1 Azonexus sp.
GCCCGCCGGTTGTACTGCTGGGTCTGGTCGAAGGCCTGCCGGGTCGCCTCGTCGAGCCGGCGCAGCGTGGTGAATTTCCAGTCGGCGACCGAACCAAGGATGACGACGCCGTTTTCGTCGCTGACCATGGCCGGCGCTTCGACCGTGGTCCACGATTTTTCCAGTTGCTCCAGGCTGACCTTGATCACCGCCACGCCCAGCGTCTGGCGCTCGTCGCTCAGCGTCGAGGCGAGGTAGTAGCCGGGTTCGCCGCGCGTCGTGCCGACGCCGAAGAAGCGGCCGCTGCCGCTTTCCATGGCTTCGCGGAAATAGGGGCGGAACGCGAGGTCCTCGCCGATGAAGCTGTCGGCGCGGCGCCAGTTGCTGGCGGCGACGACGCGCCCGGTGGTGTCGATGACGTAGATCGACAGGGTGCCGGCACGCTCGTTGAGCTGTTCGAGATAGGCATTGACCTGCGTCGCCAGCCGCTTGTCGCCCTGCGACCCGAGCAGCGCCAGCACGTCGCGCTCCAGCCCCAGCGTGCCGGGCAGGAAGGCGTACTTGCCGATCTCGCGTTCGAGGCTGGCGGTGTACAGCTCCAGCCGGTGCAGGCCGGTGGCCTGCAGTTCGGCCAGCCCGAGCTGCAGCGCCAGGCGGTGCGCGGCGACGCCGGCGAGCGCCAGCAGCGCGAGAAGCAGCGTCAGGATCGGCACGAAGCGCAGGCGGCGGCTGGGCATGGCGGGAAGGCCGGCAAACGGCGGGGGGAGGGATGCGCCTATGTTAGAAGATTTCCGTCAGCTGCTTGACGATCAGTACCGCGACGACGCCGAGGAAAGCCTTGCGGATGAAGCCGGCGCCGTGTTTGAGCGCCAGCCGGGTGCCGAGGTAGGAGCCGGCGAGATTGCAGACGGCCATGATCAGGCCGATCTGCCACAGGATCGGGCCATGGCTGGCGAAGAAGGCGATCGCCGACAGGTTGGTGGCGAAGTTGATGACCTTGGCGCTGGCCGAGCCCTGGACGAAATCCATGCCGAACAGGCGGACGAAGCCGAAGATCAGGAAGCTGCCGGTGCCGGGGCCGAAGAAGCCGTCGTAGGCGCCGATGACGAGGCCGAACACGGCGCCGCGCCAGCGGTCGGTGCCGTCGAGCACGCGCGTCACCTGCTGGCCGAGGTCCTTTTTCAGGAAGGTGTAGACGGCGACCACGATCATCAGCACGACCACCAGCGGGCGCATGGTTTCGCGCGGCAGCCAGGCGACCAGCGCGGCGCCGCCCCAGGCGCCGACCAGGGCGGCGGCGGTGGCCGGCAGCACCACCAGCCACGGGATGCGCACGCTGCGGGCGTAGCGCCACAGCGCGGCGCCGGTGCCGGCGATGGACGACAGCTTGTTGGTGCCGAACAGCGTCGGGATGGCGGTCTGCGGGAATTGCGCCAGCAGCACCGGGATCTGGATCAAGCCGCCGCCGCCGACCACGGCGTCGACCATGCCGGCGAAGAAGGCGGCGGGCGCGAGGATGAACCAGTCGATAGTCATGGGGCCATGAAGAAAAAAGGACCCGGCACGCCAGGTGCCGGGTCGGTAAAGAGGTCCGGCCCGAGGGGAACCGAACCGGAGGAGAAGAAAACGATCAGGCGGTAACCGGGACCAGCGTGTCGTCGGGAACCGGCAGCGCTTCGTCGGCATCGGCCAGTTCCGCCGGCACCGGCTCGATGGCATTTTCCCACTTGGCGACGACGGAGGTGGCAATGGCGTTGCCGAGCACGTTGGTGACCGTGCGCCCCATGTCGAGGAAGTGGTCGATGCCGAGCACCAGCAGGAGACCGGCTTCCGGCAGGCCGAACATCGGCAGCACGGCGGCGACGACGACCAGCGAGGCACGCGGCACGCCGGCGATGCCCTTGGAGGACACCATCAGCACCAGCAGCATGGTGATCTGGGCGGTCAGGCTGAGTTCGATGCCGTAGGCCTGGGCGACGAACAGCGCCGCGAAGGTCGTGTAGATCATCGAGCCGTCGAGGTTGAACGAGTAGCCGAGCGGCAGCACGAAGCTGGTGACGCGGCTCTTGATGCCGAACTTTTCCAGTTGCTCCATCAGCTTCGGATAGACCGACTCGCTGCTGGCGGTCGAGAAGCCGACCAGCATCGGGCCGCGCACCAGCTTCAAGAGGCGGAAGACATCCTTGCCGAGCACGAAGTAACCGGCGCCGATCAGCACGACCCACAGCGCGGCCAGCGCGGCGTAGAAGCTGAGCAGCAGCTTGCCGAAGACGAACAGCATGCCCAGGCCGTTGGTGGTGATGGCACCGGCGACGGCGCCGAAGACGCCGACCGGGGCAAAGCGCATCACGTAGTCGGTGACTTTCAGCATGACATGGACGATTTCTTCCATGGTGCAGACGAGGCTGCGCGCCGTCTGGTTGTGCAGGTGGCCCAGGGCGACGCCGAAGAAGACGGCGAAGACCAGGATCTGCAGGATTTCATTGGCGGCCATGGCTTCGAAAATGTTCTTCGGGAAGACATGGGTGATGAAGTCCTTCAGGTTCAGCGCGCTGGTCTTCAGGTTGAGACCGGCGGCCGATTCCGGCAGCGGCACGCCGAGCGCGGCACCGGGTTGCAGCAGGTTGGCGAAGACCAGGCCGAGCAGCAGCGAGCAGAACGAGGCGCCGACGAACCAGCCGAGCGCCTTGCCGCCGATGCGGCCGATCGTCTTGGTGTCGCCCATGCCGGCCAGGCCGGCGACCAGCGTGGCGAAGACCAGCGGGGCGATGATCATCTTGATCAGGCGCAGGAAGATGTCGGTCAGGATGCCGAAGTAGGAGGCGATTTCCTTGGCCTGGGCCGGGCTGCCGGCGAGCGTGTTGCAGGCGTAGCCGACGATGACGCCGAGCACCATGGCGACCATGATCAGCGTGGTTAACCGGTTCATTTTCATGAGGGTTTTTTCCTAGAGTTGTGTACTAAACGGGGAACGGTGGCCGGTCAGGCGGTCGGCAGGATCAGTTGCGGCTTGGTCAGCACTTCCGGGCGCAGCACTTCGGCCAGTTGCGCCGCGCTCATCAGTTCGCGCTCGAGCACGATCTCGGCGACGCCGCGGTTGCTGCGGTGCGCTTCGGCGGCGACTTCGGTGGCGTTGGCGTAGCCGATGTAGGGATTGAGCGCGGTGACGATGCCGATCGAGCGCTCGATGCTGGCGCGCAGCGTGTCGCGGTTGGCGGTGATGCCGTCGACGCACAGGTCGGCCAGCGTCTTGCAGCCGCGACCCAGGTGCAGCACGCTCTTGAACAGGCTGTGGGCGATGATCGGCTCGAAGGCGTTCAACTGCAGCTGGCCGGCTTCGGCGGCGAAGCTGACGGTGGTGTCGTTGCCGATGACTTCGAAGGCGATCTGGTTGACCACTTCCGGAATCACCGGATTGACCTTGCCCGGCATGATCGACGAGCCGGCCTGGCGCGGCGGCAGGTTGATCTCGTTGAAGCCGGCGCGCGGGCCGGAGGAGAGCAGGCGCAGGTCGTTGCAGACTTTGGAGAGCTTGACGGCGACGCGCTTCAGGACGCCGGAGAGCTGCACGAAGCTGCCGCAATCCTGCGTCGCCTCGATCAGGTTGGGCGCGGTGATGACCGGCACGCCGCTGATTTCGGCGAGGCGCCGGCAAACGAGCGGGGCGTAGTCGGGATGGGCGTTGATGCCGGTGCCGATGGCG
>DASUZG010000529.1:0-4677 GCA_036376995.1 Azonexus sp.
GCTGCTGGCCGCCGCCCTCGCCTCGGTGCTGGCCGACTGGCTGTGGTACCTGGCCGGGCGCGCCTTCGGCTACCGGGTGCTGGCCGGGCTGTGCCGGCTGTCGATCAATCCCGGCTCCTGCGTCAGCCAGACCGAGGCCCGCTTCGTGCGCTGGGGCATCGGCTCGCTGGTGATCGCCAAGTTCATTCCCGGCTTTTCCACGGTCGCTCCGCCGATCGCCGGGGCGCTGCGCATGGGCCTGCCCGGCTTCGTGCTCGCTGCCGCCACCGGTGCCGCGCTGTGGGCCGGGCTGGCCCTCGGGGCCGGCTGGCTGTTGCGCGACGAAGTGCAGGCGGCGATCGCCGTGCTCGACCGCCATGCCGGCAGCGCCCTGCTGGCGGTGGCCGCCGTGCTGGCCGTCTGGCTGGGCTGGAAGCTGTGGCATAAGTACCGCTTCCGCCAGCTGGCGGCGGTGCCGCACATCACCCCGGGCGAACTGCTGACGGCGATGGCCGCCGAACAACCGCCGCTGGTACTCGACCTGCGCGGCCCGTCCATGATTGCCGAAACCGGCCCGATTCCCGGCGCCACCGTCGCCGAGCACGACCGCCTGCTCGATGCCGTCGGCCGCTGGCCCCGGCACCTGCCCATCGTCACGTTGTGCAACTGCCCGGAAGACGCCACGGCCATCGCGGCCGCGCACCACCTGCTGCGGGCCGGCTACCTGTCGGTGCGCCCGCTGCGCGGCGGCTATACGGCCTGGCGGGCGGCTACCCAGACGGAGATCCCGGCATGAACCCGATCCTGCGTATTGCCGGCCGCTCGTCGGCCATCGCCGACGACCTGACCGTACTGCGCGCCCTGCCCAGCCGCCAGCGGCGCATGGTCGGCGCCTGGTGCTTCCTCGACCATCTCGGGCCGGTTGCTTTTGCCGCCGAGCGCGGCATGCACGTCGGCGCCCATCCGCACACCGCGCTGCAGACCTTCACCTGGCTGATCGAGGGCGAAGTGCTGCACCGCGACAGCCTGGGCAGCGAACAAGTAATTCGGCCCGGCCAGGTGAACCTGATGACGGCCGGGCGCGGCGTGGTGCATACCGAGGATTCGCTGCGCCCCGGCCAGCGCTTGCATGCCGCCCAATTGTGGATCGCCCTGCCGCCCGAGGTTGCCGACTGTGCGCCGGAATTCGCGCACTTTCCGGTGCTGCCGTGCTGGGAGGAAAACGGCTGCACCCTGACGTTGATCGCCGGCGACTACGCCGGCCACCACATGCCCGGCCGCTTCCATACTCCGCTGGTCGGGCTCGATCTGCTGGCAAAGCGCGCCACCCGCCTGACGCTGCCGCTTGAACCGGGTTTTGAATACGGCCTGCTGGTACTCGAAGGGAGCGTCAATCTCGGTGGCGAGCGCTTTGCCGGCAACGAATTCGCCTGGCTCGGCAGCGGCGCCGACCAGCTTGCCCTCGAACTGGCCGCTGGCACCCGGCTGTTGCTGTTGGGCGGTGCGCCGTTCGGCGAGCCGGTACTGATGTGGTGGAACTTCGTCGGCCACAGCCGGGAAGCGATCGCCGCCGCCCAGCGCGACTGGGAAACGGGCAGCCCGCGCTTCGGCCCGGTGCCCGGCGACGGCGGCCGCCGCCTCGTCGCGCCGCCGCTGCCGTGGCCCGCGCCGCCGGCCGGCGCCGCCGGCTGATGCCGGCGCCTTGCCTCGGCAGGGTGCCCTGCTTATAGTTCGCCACCGCCCGGCCGCCCGGCCACCCCATCGGAACGACAAGAATGATGCGCAAATTTCTCCTGGCCGGCTGGCTGCTGCTGGCCCTGATTCCGCTGCCGGCGGCCGCCGACCCGGCCCTGCCGGCCAACCTGCAGGCGCGCGCCGCGATCGTCACCGGCGAGCGCGACAGCTGGTGGGAAAAGACGCTGGTCGTCAGCTTCCCGCAGCCGCGCCGCACGCTGTCGACCTTCGACGGCTTCGTCGAGGCGTGGGCGGTGGTCAATCATTCCGCCCATCCGCTGCTGTGGGCCAATGTCAGCGAAAAATTCCAGGCGCGCGACGGCCGCGGCGGCAAGGCTTACACCGAATTCATGCGCGAGCAGACGGCGCGCGGGCTGCGGCTCGACAAGCGCGCCATCTCGCTGGTCGCCACGGCGGCCGACATGGACAACCTGGCCGTCGTCAGCCGGGATTTCGCGCCGCTGGCCGTCACCGTGCTGGTCACCGCCGGCGCCAGGACTAACGCCCTCCGCACCGGGGTGGACAGTAGCGGCTTCATCGAAGGCGAGGAGCCGGCCGGCACCATCAACGTGATCCTGCTGACCAACGCCCGCCTGACCGATGGCGCGATGGCCCGCGCCATCGTCACCGTCACCGAAGCCAAGACCGCCGCGCTGCAGGACCTGCAGGTGCCCAGCACCTATACCCCGCAAGTGCAGGCGACCGGCACCGGCACCGACAGCGTCATCGTCGTCTCCGGCAGCGACGGCCCGCTGGCCACCTACACCGGCGGGCACAGCAAATTGGGCGAATTGATCGGCAAGGCCACCTACGATGCCGTGCTCGAGGCGCTGGAGAAGCAGAACGGTTTCCGCAAGGTGGCCCGATGAGCTGGCCGCGCCGCCTGGCCGCCACCCTGGCCCTGTCCGCCCTGCTCGGCGGCTGCGCCGCCACCGGCGGTGCCGACCCCGTTCCGCCGCCGGAGACGCTGCGCATCGCGCTAGTGCATCTGGCCGCCGAGCCCGGCGAGACGGAGCACAACCGCCGGCAGATCGAAGCGGCCGTGGCCGAGGCCATCGCCGCCCGGGCCGACTGGATCGTCACGCCGGAACTGGCCGAGACCGGCTACGGCTTCGCCCAGAAAATCGGCACCGACTGGATTCCCCCCTTCCCCAGCCCCTGGGTCCGGGCCATGGCCGAGGTCGCCCGCGCCAACCGCGTTGCGCTGTTCCTCGGCATCGCCGAGCGCGATGCGGCCGGCGGCAGCCTGCACAACAGCGTCGCGGTGATCGACCGCGACGGCCAAATCCGCGGCACCTACCGCAAGCACCGCGTGATCAACGGCCCGTCCGAGCGCTGGGCGCGGCCGGGCGATGCGACGCCGCTGTTCGCCATCGACGGCATCCCGGTCGGCCTGCTGATCTGCGCCGACGCCTACACGCCGGAACTGGCCGCGGCCCAGCAACGCCTCGGCGCCCGCCTGCTGCTGTCGCCGGCCAACTGGGCACCGCTCGGCGAGATGGGGCCGAACGGTGCCTGGGAAGCGCGCAGCGCCGAAACCGGGCTGCCGCTGATCGTCAACAACCGGACCGGGGTCGAGCCGACGATCGACTTCTCGGCCAGCGAAAGCGCGGTCGTCGCCGCCGGCCAGCGCCTTGCCACCTTCACCGCCGCCCGTACCCGGGTCTTCCTGGTCGACTGGAACCTGCGCCAGGGCAGCTTCACGGCGCCGGAAAACCCGGCTGTCCGGTAAGCGCGCAGCCGCCCCGGTAGGCCAACCGGCAGTACCGGGATCCGGGAACAAATCCGTCCGGCCACGGATCAAACCAGCGCCTATCGAAACGATTCCGTTTTGATAAGCAGCATCCTTGAACGACAAGGAAAAATCCCGTGGCAACAGTTTTCGACACCGTTGGTGCAGCATCGCGCGGCCTTCCCGGCCCCACGGGGAGGTCATCGTGCTAGCGGGCTACTTCCTGAGTGCCATTCGCCGGGTGTGGTGGAAATCGTTCAGCGACTTGCCGCCGCTCGGCGCCCCGGTCGCATTGCCATCCAACGCCAGTCGCCTGCGATTCTCGCTGCTGCGCTCGCTGCGCCAGTTGGAAAGGACCAGCCTGTACCAGATGGGCGGCACGAAGTTTTCGGAATGCTATGTGATCGGCGGGGCGATGGTCCTGCCGGCGGTCGCCAACATCCTGATCAAGAACGGCTGGGTGGTTCAGGGCGGTACGCACTGGATCGAGGAAATCGTCAAATATCAGTTGTCGAGCGCCGGCTGGGCGATGGAGCGCCAGCTCGAAGCCTGGTGGGCCGAGTTGACGCTGGGTCAGCGCCTGCGCGCCGCGTTGCTGGAATAGCGTTCAGGCACCGCCGTTGGGACGGTGAGTGGCGGCATAAGTCTTGATCAGGTGCTGCAGGATCGCCATCAGCGCTGCCGCACTCATCCCCAACATCAGCACACCGTTGGCCGCTTCGAGCGGCCCCAGCAGTTTCCACGTCTTGCTCATGACGATGTCGCCGTAGCCGAGCGAGGTGAAATTGACCGCCGAATGGTAGATCGCATCGTAGGCCTCGGTGAATTCGCCGAGATAGACGAACAGGCCGCCCCACAGCGCGATCTGCAGCAGATTGCCGAGCATCAGCGCCAGCATGGCGACCAGCAAGGGGCGTACGCCCAGCCAGAAGCCTTCCTCGTGCCGGTGACGGACCTGCCTGACGTAGTGGCGCACGCACCAGAAGGCCACCACGACCTGCACCAGCAGGCACAGCAGCATGGCCGGCAGGCCCACCATGAAGTTGGTCAGGGTCATGTCTTTCCTCCTTCAGCCAGGGTTTGCCCATCGGAATTGGTGACGGACGAGACCCGCCCGGCGCGCCAGCGCTCGATGCCCCAGACCATTGCCGAGGCGTAGAGCGCGACGCCGACGAACAGCACGCTGCGCGTTACCGCGCCTTCGAGCACGCTCTTGCCGCTGGCGCTATCTT
>DASUZG010000530.1:0-4370 GCA_036376995.1 Azonexus sp.
AGGCGCGCCTGACGCGCCTGGTCAAGGTGCTGGAAATGGTCATCATGGGCGTCGCGGCGGCCGGCTTCGCGCTGACCAGCCTGGCCCTGCTGCTGACCGCGCTGTTCCTGCTCGGCCTGCACTCGACGCTGTTCGGCCCGATCAAGTACGCGATCCTGCCGCAGCACCTGCATGCCGACGAACTGGTCGGCGGCAATGCGCTGATCGAGGCCGGCACCTTCGTCGCCATCCTGATCGGCACGCTGGCCGGCGGCCTGCTCGCCGGCGGCGTCGACCAGCCGATGTGGATCGCCGTCGGCGGCTTTGTCGTCGCCTTTCTCGGCTACCTGTACAGCCGCGGCATTCCGCCGGCGCCGCCGCCGGTGCCGGAGCTCGCCGTCAGTCTCAATCCGCTGTCGGAAACCTGGCGCAACATCGCCTTTGCCCGCGGCAACCGCACGGTGTTCCTGTCGATTCTCGGCATCTCCTGGTTCTGGCTGTACGGCGCGCTGTTCCTCGCCCAGTTCCCGGCCTACACCAAGAACGTGCTGGGCGGCGGCGAAACCATGGTGACACTGCTGCTGGCCGTGTTCACGGTCGGCATCGGCGCCGGTTCGCTGCTTTGCGAACGGCTGTCCGGCAAGCGGGTGGAAATCGGCCTGGTGCCGTTCGGCTCGATCGGCCTGACGCTGTTCGGGCTCGACCTCTACTTCGCCTCGCCCACCGGCCTGGCCGGCGGCGCGGTGCAGACCGTGGGCGCCCTGCTGAGCCTGCCGGCGGTCTGGCGGGTGCTGGCCGACCTCTTGCTGCTCGGCGTCTTCGGCGGCTTCTTCATCGTCCCGCTGTATGCACTGGTCCAGGTGCGCAGCTCGCCCGAACACCGCGCCCGCATCATCGCCGCCAACAACATCCTCAACGCGCTGTTCATGGTCGTCGGCGCGCTGGCTGCCGCCGCGCTGCTCGGCGCCGGGCTGTCGATCCCGCTGCTGTTCGCCATCGCGGCGCTGCTCAATGCGGCGGTGGCGGTGTACATCTACGGCCTGGTGCCGGAATTCCTGCTGCGTTTCATCGCCTGGCTGCTGGTCAAGGCCGCTTACCGACTGCGCAGCGAAGGCCTCGAACACATTCCCGAGGAGGGTGCGGCGCTCCTGGCCGCCAACCACGTCAGCTTCGTCGATGCGGTGGTGATCATGGGCGCGTCGCCACGGCCGATCCGCTTCGTCATGGATCACCGCATTTTCAAAACGCCGCTGCTCGGCTTCGTCTTCCGCCACAGCGGCGCCATTCCCATCGCCTCGGCCAAGGAGGACCCGGCACTGATGGAGCGGGCCTTCGCCGAGGTGGCGGCGGCGCTGGCGGCCGGCGAGCTGGTGGCCATTTTCCCCGAAGGCGGCATCACCCGCGACGGCGAGCTGCAGCCCTTCCGTCCCGGCATCAGCCGCATTCTCGCCGCCAACCCGGTGCCGGTCGTGCCGCTGGCGCTGGCTGGGCTGTGGGGCAGCTATTTCTCGCGCATCGAGGGGGGCGCCATGAAGCGGCCGTTCCGCCGCGGCTTCTTCTCGGCCATCGAACTGCACGCCGGGACGCCGCTGGCGGCGGCCGAAGCGACGCCGGAGGCGCTGCGGGCCCGGATCGCCGCCTTGCGCAGCGAGCGTAAATAGCGGGGCGATCGGCGGATCGGTGCCGGGACCGCTAAAATTGCGTCCTTTGCCCGCCGATCCGCCATGAGCACCCCCGCCCCCGCTGCCGCCCCGATTCCCGCCGATCCCTTGGCCGCCCTGGCCGACGCCGACCTGCAGCGCCTGGCCGCGCGCATGGCCCAGGACGTCTTCGCCGGCGTCTTCCGCCTGGCCGTGGCGCCGGACAACGCCGGCGACGCCGGCGTGCTCGGCGAAGTCGCGGCACGCTGCTGGAACTGGAGCCAGGCGGGCGGTGACGAGCAGGCCCGGGCGCTGCGCCTGGCGCTGCTGATCAGCGGTCTCGACCAGTGGGGCCTGGCCTACACCCAGGCCTTCCAGTTGGCCGCGATCCCGGCCTTGAGCACGCTGATCGGTGGCCTGCGCACCCGGCTCGACGCGGCGGCCGACGCCCGCTTCCAGCAGTATTTCGCGACCCTCAACGACACCGAGGCGGCGGCCCTCGACTTCAAGATCGACTTGCGCCGCGCCATCCACCTCGCGCTGTGGCACGCCATGGCCGCCTGCGAGACGACGGAACAGGTCGAAGGCATCGTCCGCCCGCTGGGCAGCCTGATGCTCGGCCTCCATGCCCAGATGCCGGAACTCGGCTGGCGCCTGCTGGCCGATGCGCTGGCCAGCATCCAGATTTCCCTGCTGGCCGATCCGGCCGGCGTCAGCTCCCAGGCCCAGGACGGCACGCAGCAATTGTTCGCGTCCTTGCGCCACGCGCTGCCGGCCGAACGCTACCAGGCCATCCTCGCCCATTCCGGGCAGGCGGTACTGGCCTGGCAGCAGGCGCAACGCGCGCGGGCCGGGCAAGAGGGCACGGCATGATGAACGTGCCGGCGCTGAAGGCGCGCCTCGACCTGTACGAGAAGCTGATGCGCCTCGACAAGCCGATCGGCATCCTGCTGCTGTTGTGGCCGACGCTGTGGGCGCTGTGGCTGTCCGCCGACGGCCGGCCGGAATGGCCGGTGCTGCTGGTCTTCGTCGTCGGCACCGTATTGATGCGCTCGGCCGGCTGCGTGATCAACGATTACGCCGACCGCGATTTCGACAAGCACGTCGAACGGACCAGGGAACGGCCGCTGACCGCCGGCCGGGTGACGACCAAGGAAGCGCTGACGCTGTTCGCCGTGCTCTGCCTGCTGGCCTTCGCGCTGGTGCTGGCACTCGGCCGGCCGCTGGTGATCTGGCTGTCCCTGCCGGCCGCCTTCCTGGCCGCCAGCTACCCGTTCACCAAGCGCTTTTTCGCCATTCCGCAGGCCTATCTCGGCATCGCCTTCGGTTTCGGCATCCCGATGGCCTACGCCGCGCAGCTCGGCACGGTGCCGGCCGAAGCCTGGTGGCTGCTGCTGGCCAACGTCTTCTGGGCGGTTGCCTACGACACCGAATACGCGATGGTCGACCGCAACGACGATCTCAAAATCGGCATCAAGACCTCGGCCATCACCTTCGGCCGCTTCGACGTGGCGGCGGTGATGCTGTGTTACGCGGCGACGCTGACCATCATCGCCGGGCTGGGTTTCACGCTGCTGCGCGGCTGGCCGTTCTTCGCCGGCCTCGGCGTCGCCGCCGTCATCATGGGCGTGCATTACACCTGGATCCGCGGCCGCGAGCGGATGCCCTGCTTCAAGGCCTTCCTGCACAACAACTGGGTCGGTGCGGCGATCTTCGCCGGCATCGTCGTCGATTACCTGCTGTCCGGACGGAGCGTCGGATGAAATACCACGACTTGCGCGACTTCCTGTCGCAACTGGAACAGACCGGCGAGCTTAAGCGCATCGGCACCGCCGTCGATACCCATCTCGAAATGACCGAGATCGGCGACCGCGTGCTGCGCGCCGGCGGCCCGGCGCTGCTGTTCGAGCAGGCGACGACCGGCGGCCGGCGCCACGACATGCCGGTGCTGACCAACCTGTTCGGCACGCCGAAACGGGTGGCGCTGGGCATGGGCGAGGAGTCGGTGCAGGCCCTGCGCGAAGTCGGCAAGCTGCTCGCCTACCTGAAGGAGCCGGAGCCGCCCAAGGGCCTGAAGGATGCCTGGGACAAGCTGCCGGTGCTGAAGCAGGTGCTCAACATGGCACCGAAGAAAGTGTCGAACGCGCCTTGCCAGGCAATCGTCTGGGAGGGCAAGGATGTCGACCTGTCGTGCCTGCCGATCCAGCACTGCTGGCCGGGCGACATCGCGCCGCTGATCACCTGGGGCCTGGTGGTCACCAAGGGGCCGCACAAGGCGCGGCAGAACCTCGGTATCTATCGCCAGCAGGTGTTGGGGCCGAACAAGGTGATCATGCGCTGGCTGGCCCATCGCGGCGGCGCGCTCGATTTCCGCGAACATCAGCTGGCCAATCCCGGCCAGCCCTTCCCGGTGGCCGTGGTGCTCGGCTGCGATCCGGCGACCATTCTCGGCGCCGTGACGCCGGTGCCCGATTCGCTGTCCGAATACCAGTTCGCCGGCCTGCTGCGCGGCGGCAAGACCGAACTGACGCAGTGCCTGGGCTCGACGCTGCAGGTGCCGGCCTCGGCTGAAATCGTGCTCGAAGGCGTGATTCACCCCGGCGAGATGGCGATGGAAGGGCCCTACGGCGACCACACCGGCTACTACAACGAGCAGGCCGAGTTCCCGGTGTTCACCATCGAGCGCATCAGCATGCGCCAGAACCCGATCTACCACAGCACCTACACCGGCAAGCCGCCCGACGAGCCGGC
>DASUZG010000531.1:0-5406 GCA_036376995.1 Azonexus sp.
TGATCAGCCCGGGCAGGGCGGCGAAATCGACGTGCCGGCGAATGATCGTCGCCAGGTAGTCCTGGCCGCCGGCCGGCAGCAGGTAGGGGCTGATTTCCGGCGGCCGTGGAAAGTAGGAGGTGCGCTGCAGCCAGACCAGCCACTGGTTGGCCAGCACGTCCGGCAACTGGTGGGCGCTCATGTCCTGCCAGAAGGACTTCAGGCGGCCGATGCCGTCGGCCGGATCGCCTGCGAGCAGGCCGTTCCAGGCCAGCGCCGCACACAGGGCGCCGCCCGAGGTGCCGGACAGGGCCATGATGCGATGGCCGGCGGGATCGATGCGGTGCAGCAGTTCCTGCAGCACGCCGGCGGTGAAGGCGGTGTGGCTGCCGCCGCCCTGGCAGGCGATGGCGACGCTTTTCGGGGCAGGTGAGGGCATGGCGACTCCCGTGGCTTGACGACGGGGCATTCTGCCACGGCTGTGGCCGGTTTATGACGGCAGCACGGCTCAGCGCAGCGGCGTCAGGCGGCCGACCAGCTTGGCGAGAATCTTGTAGATGTCGCGTTCGAACGGCGGCTGGGGGGCATCGCACAGGGCCTGCAGTTCGTCGTCGCTGCGGGCGGTACCGAGGTAGCGCCAGCCGTCGATCAGGTGCACCTCGTCGCCCTCGCGGATCACCGCCGGGCCGCGCACCGGCCAGGAGACGAGCTTGTGTCGGCTGAGCGCGCCGAGCAGGCGCATGGTGTGCTTGGCGTAGGGTTCGCGGCCGATGCAGGCGCCCTTGCAGCGCTTGAGCCGGTGGGCCTGGCAGGGTTGGCCGGCGACGCGCGGCTCCAGCCCGAGCAGGGCATCGCACAACTGGTGGCCGGCAGCCAGCGCATGCAGCACCTCGGCGGCCTCCTTGGGGTTCTTGAACAGCCCGTAGCAGGCGCTGTGCACGGCGAAATCGAAGTCGCGCGCCATGGCCAGTTGCGGCCGCAGCCAGCCGTCGCCCTCGTCGACCAGGGTCCAGGTGCAGCTTTCGTCCTGGCGCCGCAACAGGCGGTTGTGGGTCGGCTGCAGGCGCTTGACCAGTTGCGCCTCCTTGAGCGCTGCGCCGACTTCGCCGGCCGTCTCGATCCAGTCGATGCGCCGCACTTCGAGGGCCAGCGCCATTTCCCGCACCGAGCGGTTGCCGGCAGCGAA
The DNA here is from genome assembly GCA_036376995.1 of Azonexus sp. Lineage (GTDB taxonomy): Bacteria > Pseudomonadota > Gammaproteobacteria > Burkholderiales > Rhodocyclaceae > Azonexus. The sequence goes on from DASUZG010000531.1 coordinate 1,166, forward strand.
ATGCGACAGCACCTGCTGGCCGATATTCCTGGCCTTGCCGACATACAGCGGCTGGTCGTTCTCGCCGTGGAACAGGTAGACGCCGGCGCTTTCCGGCAATTCGTCGACCAGCGTCGGATCGAGCTGCGGCGGCAGGCTGGGGTGGGCGTTCTGCGCCTGCAGCGCGTCGGCGATGCGCTCATGGTCGAGCGCGGCATGGATCTTCTGCCAGAACTGGTGGATCAGCTGGGCATCGGCCAGCGCCCGGTGGCGGGCCGCCGCCGCCAGGCCGTGGCGCTCGATCAGCGAGTCGAGGTTGTGCCGCTTGTGTTCGGGAAACAGCGCCCGCGACAGCTTGACGGTGCACACCACCGGCGCGCGGAAGGCGACGCCCAGGCGGCGAAATTCCGTTTTCAGGAAGCCGTAGTCGAAGCGCGCGTTGTGCGCGATGAACAGCCGGCCGTCGAGGCGGCGCAGGGTTTCTGCGGCAACTTCGGCAAACGGCGGGGCGCTGGCCACCATCTCGTTGCTGATGCCGGTCAGCTGCTCGATGAAGGGCGAGATCGGCATGCCCGGATTGACCAGCTGCTGCCACTCGCGCACGGTACCGTCGGCATCGACCTCGACGATGCCGATTTCGGTGATGCGGTCGCGGCTGGCGGTGGCACCGGTGGTTTCGAGATCGACGAAGGCGAGGGGACGCATGGCGGGGAGCGAGGAAAGCGGGCGGCCGATGTTAGCGGATTTTGTCGCGGCGATGGCTGTCGCAAAGCCGACAAGCGACGGGCGACCGGCCGCGACGAATCCACCGCCGGCGCCCCGCAGCATCGTTGCCGGCGGTGGCATCGCTCTTGCGTCGACCGCGATGTCATCACTTTTCCAGCCGCCATGAGTACCGCCGAGCCGAGAACCTTCCGCTGCCTGTCTGCCGCCGAGGCGGCCCACCTGATCCGCGACCCGGAGGTCGCCGTCTTCGATGTCCGCGACCTTGCCAGCTACCGGAGCGGGCACGTCGCCGGTGCCGCCCATCTGTCGGAGGACCGCCTGCTGGCCTGGATCCGCCGCCTGGCCCGGGAGACGCCGGTGGTGATCTACTGCTACCACGGCAACGCCAGCAAGGCCTACGCGCAGATGTTCGCCGATCTGCGCTACACCAACGTGGTCAGCGTCGATGGCGGTTACCCGGCGCTGGCCGCCGCGCTGGGCTAGCCCGGCAGGCGTCCGCCGTGGCGCCAGGCCGCCGGCGTGGTGCCGAAGGCGCGCTTGAACGCCCGGTTGAAGGCAGCATCCGATTCGTAGCCGACCGCTGCGGCGATCTGCGCCGTCGCCGCACCACCGTCGCGCAGGCGCAGCGCCGCCAGCTGCAGGCGCCAGCGGGCCAGGTAGCGCATCGGCGGCTGGCCGATCAGGGCGGTGAAGCGTTCGGCGAAGGCCGAGCGCGACAGGCCGACGGCGCGCGCCAGCTCCTCGGTGGTCCACGGGTGGGCGACGCGGCCGTGCATCAGTGCCAGCGCCCGGCCCACCAAGCGGTCGCGCAGGCCGGCCAGCCAGCCGGTCTGGCCTTCCGGCAGGGCCGCCAGGTAGCGGCGGATGCCTTCGACGAACAGGAGTTCGGCGAGCTTGCCGAGTACCGCGCCCGAGCCGCTGCGGTTGGCGGCGAATTCAGCGGCGGCGTGGCGGAAGGAATCCTCCAGCCAGGCGCCGCCGGCGCCGTCACGCACGCCGAGCTTGAGGAGCGGCGGCAGGGCCTGCAGCAGCAGGTTGTCCGGCATGTCGCAGCCGAGATAGCCGCAGATGATGTGGGTCGGCGTGCCGCCGCCGCCGTGGCGCAACACCGCCGGCGTCCGCTCGCCGGGCGCCTGGATCTGGTCGTCGATGACCTGTGGCCGCAGGCCCGCTGCACTGCCCAGCACGTGTGCGTCGTTGCGCGGCAGCAGCACGATCTCGCCGGCCAGCACCGGCAGCGGCGGGCCGTCGTCGAGGCGGATCAGCAGTTGGCCGTCGATCACGTAGTGGTAGGCGATCAACTGCGCCGGCGGGCCGCCCTGGCTGTCGAAATCCTCCGGCCCGACCTGCGACAGCACGCACCACGGCGCGGTGAATTCGGCGTCGAGAAAAACCCCGCCGGAGAAGCGGACTGCGGCAAACACGTCGGACAGCACATCCATGCTCCGCCTCCTTGAACAAGGCGCCGGCGTTTCGGTCAAATCTTCCGGCGCCACGGGTCTGTCACCGCTCCTCACGGCGGCTTACCTTTGCACTGTGCGCCAGCTCCGGCGCCAGCGATAACGACAGCCATCCAGCCCAAAGGAGACCCCCCATGATCCTGCAAGACGATCTCAGTCTTTCCTACTCCGGCGCCAGCGCCGACAGCCTTCTTCTCTACCGCCGCGCCCAGCACCAGTTCGCCTGCTACATCGAGGATCCGGTCGCCACCGTCGATGCCGCCATCGCGCTGCGCCCGGATTTCGTCATGGCTCACGTGCTGCGCGCCTACCTGCACCTGCTCGGCACCGAACCGGCCGGCCTGATCGTGGCCCAGGAATGTCTCGACGCCGTCCGCCGGCTGCCCGGCAACCACCGTGAGCGCGGCCACATCGAGGCCATCGCCCAGATGATCGACGGCCAGTGGCGCCGGGCCGGCCACCTGCTCGAAGACCTCGCCATCGAGTTCCCGCGCGATACCCTGGCGCTGCAAGCCGGCCATTTGACCGATTTCTACGTCGGCAATTCCCGCCTGCTGCGCGACCGCATTGCCCGCGCCCTACCAGCCTGGTCGCAGGACATGCCCGGCTATCACGCGATCCTCGGCATGCACGCCTTCGGCCTCGAGGAAACCGCCGATTACGCCCGCGCCGAAGCGCAGGGCCGGGCAGCGGTCGAACTCGAACCGCGCGACGGCTGGGCCTGGCACGCGGTGGCCCACGTCATGGAAATGCAGTGCCGCACGCAGGACGGCATCGCCTGGCTGCGTGCCGATCCGGCGGTCTGGTCGAGCGACAGTTTCTTCAAGGTGCACCTGTGGTGGCACCTGGCGCTGTTCCACCTCGAGCTGGGCGAGATCGACGAAGTGCTGGCACTGTTCGACGGGCCGATCCACGGCGAGCGCTCGCCGCTGATCCTCGACCTGGTCGACGCCTCGGCGCTGCTGTGGCGCCTGCACCTGCGCGGCGTCGATCTCGGCCGGCGCTGGGCGACGGTCGCCGATGGCTGGCAGCCGCACGCCACCGCCGGCAACTACGCCTTCAACGACCTGCACGCGATGATGGCCTTCGTCGGCGCCCAGCGCCCGGATGCCGTGGCGGCGGTGCTCGAAACGCAGCAGTGGGCGATGCAGCGCGCCAACGACAACGAGCTGTTCACCCGCGAAGTCGGCCACCCGCTGGCGCTGGCCATCAAGGCCTTCGGCCAGGGCCGCCACGACGAGTGCGTGCGCCTGATCCGCGGCGTGCGCGACATCGCCCAGCGCTTCGGCGGCAGTCACGCCCAGCGCGACCTGCTCGACCTGACCCTGATCGAAGCCGCACTGCGCGCCGGCCAGCACCACCTTGCCAGCGCCCTGTGCGCCGAGCGCCAGACCGTGCGCGGCCACAGCCCGCTGACGCGGCAATTGCTGGCGCGGTGCGAGCCGTTGCGGGTGGCGGCTTGAGCTAGCTAGCAGGCAGCTTTCAGCGGGCGCCCAGCGGCAAGGCCGGCGGAAGCAGACCGCGCGCTGGCCGCTTCCGCCGGGACTTGGTTGTCAGCCTTGGGGCCGCTCCTGATACTGCGGCGCCGCATCACAAATATCGTCCCAGTCGGCTTTGGAAGCGACAAAGATGTGTGCGGATACTTTGGCTTCGACAGGGGTATCCAGAGTGCCGATGCGTACCCGCACCGTGTCGGGCTGGCTGTCGCGCTTCGTGATGATCGGCGAGCCACAGGTGCCGCAAAATACGCGATGGACACCCGTCGCGTTTGTGTAGGTGCGCAGACTCTCTTGTCCCTTCACGACGCAAAAGTCAGCGGCCGCGACCGGCGAGGCCGCGGTAAATGCGGAGCCATTTGCCTTCCGGCAGCGCGAGCAATGGCAATACACGATAGGACCCAGTGGGCTGTTGATCTCGTATGCAACGGTTCCGCAGAGGCAGCTGCCTTTGTGCATTTGATACTCCTTGGGGCTAATTAGTGATTTCGCGGGCAGGCGGATAAGCGCTCTAACACAAAAGTGAGGGGCTGCGCGCCTTTGCGCAGTCCCTTTCGACTGCCGGGTTGAGCGGGGCTTC
>DASUZG010000532.1:0-3722 GCA_036376995.1 Azonexus sp.
GCGCTGACCGGCCACCTGGTGCTGTCGACCCTGCACACCAACGATGCGCCGTCGGCGATCACCCGCCTGCTCGACCTCGGGGTGCCGGCCTACCTGATCAATTCGACGCTGCTCGGCGTCATGGCCCAGCGCCTGGTGCGCACCCTCTGCCCGCATTGCAAGAAGGCGCAGCCGATCACCGACGACCAGCGCCTGCTGTGGCGTTCACTGGTGGCGCCGTGGAAGGCGGCGGAACCGGCGCAGATGTGGCAGCCGGTCGGCTGCCTCGAATGCCGGATGACCGGCTACGCGGGCCGGGTCGGCATTTACGAAATCCTGCTGAACTCGGTCGAGGTGCGCAAGCTGATCACGCCGCAGATGGACGTTGCCCGCATGCGCGACCAGTCCTATCGCGAGGGCATGCGGCCGCTGCGCATTTCCGGGGCGATGAAGGCGGCGCAGGGGGTCACCTCGCTCGACGAAATCATCAAGGTGGCGCCGCCGGCCGACGAGGCGTGAGCGGCGTTCAGCGCACGCAGTAGCGGTCGTCGCGCGGGCAGGGGCGCAGCGGCTTGGTCACCGGCCGGTTGGGCGGCTGGGGCGGCGGCGGAACGGCACCACCGCTGTGGCAGCGGGCGATGCGCAGATCGTGTTCAGCCGCCGGCAGGCGCTGGCGCGTGACGTTGCGGATGCATCCGTCGATCGGATGGCCGTAGCCGCCATAGACCGGCACCACCGCCGGCGCGTTGTTGGCCTTGGCCCGGCAGACCGCTTCCAGTTCGGCCCGGCGCGCGGCCGGCAGTGTCTGGCGGCCCAGTTCCGCCAGGCAAGCGTCCAGGCTGTCGGCCTGATACACCCGCTCGGCCGCGGCAGCCTGGCGTTCCTCGCTCTGGCGCTGTTCCTCGGCGGCCTGTTCCCGGCGCTGTTCGGCTTCGCGCTGATCGACGAAGCCGCGCATCCGGGCAACGTCGCGCTCGGCTTGCTCGCGCGATTCGGCCGATACCGTATCGTCGGGGCGCACCTTCACCGTGCCGCTGCCGCCGGCACAGGGCGAATTGGAAATCTCGGTGCGGCCGTCCGCCAACCGGCATTTGTAGACGTCGGCCTGCACCGGCAGGGCCAGCGCGAGCAGCACCAAGGCAAGGCGTCGCATCAGCACCGGTCCGCGCAATATCCGGCTGCCGCGGCCGCGCGGCATACCGCCATCGTTTTCATCTTCCCTCCTTCCGTCATCTAAGAGGAGGCCAGCGGATTGGCGCTTTCCTCGGCCAAGCGGGCCGCAACGATCATTTCTTCGGGCGCGCCGACGCGCTCGAGGAAATTGCTGTGTCCCTGATGCAGGAAGCTTTCGATCTCGCGGAAGTCGTCCGGCAACGCGGCATCGTGCCAGCCGTTCGCGGTATGTCGGGCGAAATCCACTGCCAGTTTGACATTGCGGACATTCGGCGAGTTCGCGTTGGCCGGGTTCATCAAGGTCACCAGCAACTGCGGCAGGCCCCACAGGCCGGCCAGCTCGACCGTCAGTTCGTCGAGGACGACGCCGTACTCCTCGTTCTGCAGCATTGCCGTGCGCAGGTGCGGCGCGGCGGCGTGGCGCTCGCGGATGCGCGTGGCCAATGCCGGCGCGAAGCACCACATCAGGATCTCGGTGAAATCGTGCAGCAGCGCGGCCAGCATGATCTCCCCATAGGCCGGGTTCTGCCGCAGCAGCGCCCAGTCCTTGGCCCAGGCCGCCGCCTGGCGGGAGCGGGCCATCACCTTGAGCAGCCCGAGCATTGCCTTCGGGTAGCCCTTCAGCTGCTGCTCGATGATCGGCAAGTCCTGGAAGTCGGTGAAGAATTTCTGCGTGCCGATCATCATCAGCGCCCGCTCGACGGTGGTCAGTTCGACCGCCTGGTTCTTGCCGCGGTGCGCCGCCATGTACTGGAACACGCGCAGCGTCATCAGTGGGTCATTCTCGATGACGGCCGCCAGCTTGCGGGTATTGATCCGTTCCGCATCGTCGCGCAGTTCGGCGAGCTGATGCATGGTGTGCCGCAGCACCGGCAGCTCGATGCTCTGGAAATGCTCCACCCAGGGCTCGAGGCCGGGGAAGGGAAAATCGATCATCAAGGTCATGCGGGTGCTCCCCTTATCGGTTGAACAGCTTTTTCACGAACGCTTCGAGGTAGGCCGGGCGCACCGGCTTGACCACGTAGCCCCGCGCCCCCCCGGCCGCGGCTTGCTCGACCAGTTCGCGCGAGGCGGCACCGGTGACCATGACAACGGCCGTTTGCGGACTAACTTGACGAATTTTCGGCAAAGCTTCGAGTCCGGACAGCAGCGGCATGTTGACGTCGAGGAACAGCACCGCCGGCTGATGCAGCTGCGCCGCCCGGATCGCTTCCTCGCCGTTGCTCGCCTGGGCGACGACGGCAAGGCCCAGTTCGCTGAGCAGGCCCTTCATCAGCAGGCGGATCGAGGCATTGTCGTCGGCGATCACCGCGCGCGGCCGCTGGCCCGGCGGAACCGACGCGGGCCGGTTGGCGGCATCCGCCCGGGGCGCCGCGGCCGTCTCGTTCCGGTGTTCGGCGGCGCTGGCCTGCTGCCGGATGGCGACCACGGTCTGCACCTCGTCGAGCACCTGCTTCTGGCCGAAGGGCTTGCGCAGGAAGCCGGCCGCGCCGGCATCGGCGGCCTTCTGCTCGATCGCGGCCTCCTCGGAGGCGGTCATGAACAGCACGTCGATTTCCGGCCGGGCGCTGTTGATCTCGTGCAGGATGTCCAGGCCGTCGCGGCCCGGCAAGTGGTAGTCGAGGCAGACGATGTCAGGCGCCAGCCGGGTCACCGCTTCCATCACGCCGGTGCCGTCGGCCAGGGCGCCGACCACGGTGTGGCCGCGGTCGGCCAGCAGGGTCGACAGCAGGATTCGCATCGAGGCGTTGTCGTCAACAATCAGCACGCGCATACCGGATCTCTCGTCAGGTTTCTCAGCAGGGCGGCCGGGCCGGCACTGCCTGATCCCGCCATGTTAACCGCGAATGCCGCGCCAGGCCCGGCAACAAATGAAAAACGCCCCGGGCGGGGCGTTCTTTCGCGGGCGGACGGCGCGGATCAGAGGATCATGCCGGCGCCGACGGTGTTGTTGTTGCTTTCGTCGATGACGATGAAGGCACCGGTGCCGCGGTTTTCCAGGTAGGGATCGACGAACAGCGGCTGGGCGAGTTTGAAGCTGACTTCGGCGATGTCGTTCATGGCCAGCTTGTCGGCCGGGACCTTTTCCAGCGTATTGACGTCGAGACGGTGGTCGATGGCGGTCAGCTTGGCCTTCGAGTCGCGCGTCGTGTGGCGGATCAGGTAGGTGCGGGCGCGATCCAGGGGCGTTTCCGACAGCCAGCAGACGGTGGCGCGGATTTCCTTGACGGCGGCCGGTGCTTCCTCGCTCTTGACGATCATGTCGCCGCGCGAAGTGTCGATCTCATCGGCCAGGAGCAAGGTCACCGACTGCTCGGTGAAGGCTTCGCCGATGTCGGCGCCGCCCAGTTGCACGGCCTTGACGGTCGACTCGCGGCCGTTCGGCAAAACGGTGACCGCGTCGCCGACCTTGATCGAGCCGGATTCGACGCGACCCATGAAGCCGCGGTAGTCGTGCAGTTCCGGGTTGGCCGAATCCTGGGGACGGCAGACGTACTGGACCGGGAAGCGGAACTTCTCGGTGTGCTCGGTGTGGGCGGCCGGCGCAGCTTCGAGGATGTCGAGCAGGG
>DASUZG010000533.1:0-3490 GCA_036376995.1 Azonexus sp.
CCCTACCTGCTGCCCAAGGCGCGCGGCGGCTACCGCCTCGGCCACGGCCAGGTCATCGACCACATGTTCATGGACGGCCTCGAAGACGCCTATTCCAAGGAAAACCGCGGCCGCCTGATGGGCACCTTCGCCGAGGAATGCGCCGCCAGCTACGGCTTCAGCCGCGAAGCCCAGGACGAGTACGCGATCCGCTCGACCACCCGCGCCATCGAAGCCAGCAACAACGGCAGCTTCGCCTGGGAAATCGCCCCGGTCACCGTCGCCGGCCGCAAGGGCGATGTCGTCGTCGACAAGGACGAAGGCCCGTTCGCGGTCAATGTGGACAAGATCCCGACCTTGAAGCCGGCCTTCAAGAAGGACGGCACCGTCACCGCCGCCAACTCCTCCTCCATTTCCGACGGCGCCGCCGTGCTGGTGCTGATGCGCGCCTCGCAAGCGGAAAAGCTGGGCCTCGCCCCGCTCGCCCGCATCGTTGGCCACACCACCAACGCCGGCACGCCGGCGCTGTTCCCGTCGGCCCCGGTCGGCGCCATGCAGAAGCTGTTCGCCAAGACCGGCTGGAGCGCCGAGTCGGTCGACCTGTACGAGATCAACGAAGCCTTCGCCGTGGTCACCATGGCCGCGCTGCATGACCTGAAGCTCGACCCGGCCAAGGTCAACGTGCATGGCGGCGCCTGTGCGCTGGGCCACCCGATCGGCGCTTCCGGCGCCCGCATCGTGGTCAGCCTGCTCGGCGCGCTCAAGAAATACGGCAAGAAGCGCGGCGTCGCCTCGCTGTGCATCGGCGGCGGCGAAGCCACCGCCCTGGCCGTGGAAATGCTCTAAGTGCAGCACCCGACCCGCTCGCTGACCTATGCCAAGCTCGTGGCCTCGATGGCCATGTGGGGCGGCACCTGGATCGCCGGACGGGTCATCGCCCAGGAACTGACCGCGCCGCTGGCCGTCGCCGCGCTGCGCTTCGTCGTCGCCGGACTGGTCGTGGCCGGCGTCATGCTCGCGTCCGGCACCGGCATCCCGCTGCCGCAGGGCGGGCGTGAATGGGGCCTGGTCTGGGCCCTGGGCTTTTTCGGCATCTTCCTTTACGGCCTCTGCTTCTTCTTCGGCCTGCAGCACCTCACGGCCGGGCGCGGCGCGCTGGTCGTCGCCTTGAACCCGGTGGTGATCGTGCTGCTCGCCTGGCTGGCCGGCAAGGAAGGCATGACGCCGCGCAAGGCGCTGGGCAGCGTGATCGCGCTGGCCGGGTGCCTGACGGTGATCGGCAACGGCGACCCGCTGGCGCTGCTGCAGGGCGACGTCGGCCTCGGCGAATGGCTGATCTTGGGCTGCGTCGGCAGCTGGGCCGCGTACACCTTCATCGGCTGGCGCGCCACCAGCCGTTTCTCGGCGCTGGCAACGACCTTCTACGGCAGCCTGACCGGCGCCATCCTGCTTGGCCTCGCGGCCCTGATCCAGGGCGGCGGCACGCCGGGCGAATGGTCGTGGCGTGTGTGGAGCAGCATGCTGTTCCTCGCCGTGTTCGGCACCGCCATCGCCTACACGTGGTTTACCGCCGCCGTGCAGCAACTGGGCGCCGGCCATGCCTCGATCTTCATCAACCTGGTGCCGGTCTTCGCCGTGCTGCAGGCGGCCGTGCTGCTCGACGAACGCCTCGGCCTGCCGGTTCTTTTTGGCGGCCTGCTGGTCATCGCCGGCGTCTGGCTGACCACCTTACAAAAAACAACTCGGGAGAAAACAGCATGATTCTTACGCAAGAACAGGAAATGATCCGCGACACCATGCGCAGCTTTGCGCAGGAGCGCCTGGCGCCCTTCGCCGCGGAATGGGACAAGAACCACACCTTCCCGGCCGAGGCGCTGAAGGAACTGGGCGAACTGGGCGCCTTGGGCATGGTCGTGCCCGACGAATGGGGCGGCGCCGGCATGGATTACATGTCGCTGGTGCTGACGCTGGAAGAAATTGCCGCCGGCGACGGCGCCACCTCGACCATCGTCCCGGTGCAGAACTCGCTGGCCTGCGGCATCACCATGAAATACGGCACCGACAACCAGAAGGAAGAATGGCTGAAGCCCCTGGCCCGCGGCGAGAAGCTCGGCTGTTTCTGCCTGACCGAGCCGCAGACCGGTTCAGATGCCGGCGCCATCACCACCCGCGCCGACCGTGACGGCGATCATTTCGTGCTGAACGGCGTCAAGCAGTTCATCACCACCGGCAAGCACGCCGCCATGGCCATCGTCTTCGCGGTCACCGACAAGGCCGCCGGCAAGAAGGGGATTTCCTGCTTCCTGGTGCCGACCGCGACGCCCGGCTTCATCGTCGGCCGCACCGAGGAGAAGATGGGCCAGCACGCATCCGATACCGTGCAGATCATCCTGGAGAACTGCCGCGTGCCGGCCTCCGCCCTGCTCGGCAAGGAAGGCGAAGGCTACAAGATCGCGCTGTCCAACCTCGAAGCCGGCCGCATCGGCATCGCCGCCCAGAGCATCGGCATGGCCCGCGCCGCCTTCGAAGCCGCCGTGCGCTACGCCAAGGAGCGCGTGACTTTCGGCCAGCCGATCATCGAGCACCAGGCGGTCAATTTCCGCCTGGCCGACATGAACACCCTGCTCGACGCCGCACGCCTGATGGTCTGGCGCGCCGCAACCTTGAAGGACGCCGGCAAACCCTGCCTGAAGGAAGCGTCGATGGCCAAGATGTTCGCCTCCGAAGCCGCCGAGAAGATCGCTTCCGACGCCATCCAGATCCACGGCGGCGTCGGCTACACCAGCGACTTCCCGGTCGAGCGCATCTACCGCGACGTGCGTATCTGCCAGATCTACGAAGGCGCCAACGACATCCAGCGCCTGGTGATCGGGCGCAGCATCGCCGCCGAGTAAGCACTCACACAACGGTCGCCGGGCGCCGCCAAGAGCGCCCGCGACCATGCCCCGACGAGGAGACAAGACATGAACGACCAGGCCCCGCTCGACTTCTGGTTCGATTTTTCCAGCCCCTACGGCTACCTGATGGCCGAGAAGATCGACGCCGTCGTCGCCGCCCACGGGCGCAAGGTGCGCTGGCACCCGATCCTGCTCGGCGTCATTTTCCAGGCCACCGGCTCGCGCCCGCCCGCCGGCGGCGACAGCGCCAAGGCCCGCTACACCGCCCGCGACTTCCTGCGCTCGGCACGCTTCATGGGCGTGCCCTACAACCCGCCCAGCCGCTTCCCGCTGCCGACCCAGGCCGCCGCCCGCGCCTTCTACTGGCTGCATGCGCGGGATTGCGCGCTGGCGAAGCGCTTCGCCCTCGCCGTCTATCGCGCCTTCTTCGTCGACGACCGCGACATTTCCGCCCCCGACACCGTGCTCGACATCGCCGCCCAACTCGGCGTCGACCGCGCGGCGCTGGCCGCCGCGCTGCAGAGCCCGGAGCTGAAAGCCCGGCTCAAGGCCGAATGCGATGCGGCGCTGGCCGCTGGCGTGTTCGGCTCGCCGCACGTGATCGTCGACGGCGA
>DASUZG010000534.1:0-2960 GCA_036376995.1 Azonexus sp.
TTCGACCCCGGCAGGACGATCAGATCGGCCGCCGGCAGCGCTTCGCCCGGGCCGACCCAGCGGAAATCGACTTCCGGATGCAGGCGCAGCGGATCGAGGTCGTTGTGGTTGGAAACCCGCGGATAGACCGGGGCGACCACCTTGAGCCGCGTCTCGCCCTTGGCCAGGGCAGCGGTGGCGATGGCGTCCTCGGCGTCGAGCATCAGGCCGTGCAGATAGGGCAGCACGCCGAGCACGGGCTTGCCAGTACGTTCCTCGAGCCAGCGCAGGCCGGGTTCGAGCAGCGCGATGTCGCCGCGGAAGCGGTTGATCACGAAGCCCTTGACCCGCGCCTGCTCGGACGCCGACAGCAGTTCCAGCGTGCCGACCAGGTGGGCGAAGACGCCGCCGCGGTCGATGTCGGCAACGAGGATCACCGGGCAGTCGACGGCCTCGGCGAAGCCCATGTTGGCGATGTCGCGGTCGCGCAGGTTGATCTCGGCCGGCGAACCGGCGCCTTCGACCAACACGGCTTCATAGGCGGCGGTCAGGCGGCTCCACGATTCGAGCACGGCGCCCATCGCCCGCGGCTTGTAGGCATGGTAGGCCTTGGCATCGAGGTCGATGGCCACCTTGCCGTGGATGATCACCTGCGCCTTCTTGTCGGTGGTCGGCTTCAGCAGCACCGGGTTGAAGTCGGTATGCGGCGGCAGGCCGCAGGCCAGCGCCTGCAGCGCCTGGGCCCGGCCGATTTCACCACCATCGACGGTGACCGCCGAGTTGAGCGCCATGTTCTGCGGCTTGAACGGCGCGACGCGCACGCCGCGGCGCTTGAGAATGCGGCACAGCGCGGCAACCAGCGTCGATTTGCCGGCATCCGACGTGGTGCCTTGAACCATCAGGGAAGAGCAGGTCATGGTGAATTTGGCGGCGGGCAAAGAGCGCGATTATCGCATCGAAGCCCTGCCCGACTCGATAGGCGGCCGGACCACCTGACAACCCAACACTCGCTGATAAACACATTGTCATATGCCATGTGGAAACGGATAATCGTTTCCTCGCTCAATTCCATCGCCCGTAGCCCGCCATGCTGACGCCCTTCACCTCGGACTCCCGCCTGTACTCGCTGACCTGGTGCGACGGCGCCGGTCCCAACCTGCCGCTCGAAGCCTGGTGGGGACGTGAGGAACTGTCCGGCGGTTTCGAATACCACCTCGATCTGCTTTCCCCCGACGCCCACCTCGAGCTCAAAAGCTTTCTCGGCCGCGCCGTCACGCTCGACACCCGCCTTTCCGACGGCGACGTACATCCGCGCAGCGGCTATGTGCGCAGCGCGCAAGCGCTCGGTGCCGACGGTGGCTTCAGCCGCTATCGGCTGACCGTCGTGCCTTGGCTGTGGCTGCTGTCGTGCGGTCGGCACCACCGCGTTTTCCAGGAGAAGAGCGTGATCCAGATCGTCGAAGCGGTCTTCGCCGATTACGCCGACGTCGCCGCCTGGCAATGGAGCGAGGAGGTTGCGGCCTTCCTGACCGATACGCGGCTGCGCAGCTATTGCGTCCAGTACAACGAATCCGACTACACCTTCGTCTCCCGCCTGCTCGCCGAAGAAGGCCTGGGCTGGCGGGCCGAGGCCGATGCGGAAACCGCCGGCGGCCACCGCATCGTGTTCTTCGCCGACAGCCGCAGCCTGCCCGAAGACCGGCTTTCGCAATCGGCCAACGGCGGCCGCGGCATCCGCTACCACCGGGCCGACTCGCAGGAAGATCAGGACGTCGTTCTCGCCTTCGGCGAACGTCGGCGCCTGCTCAGCGCGCACGTGACCCACCTGAGCTACGACTACAAGGCCAAGAAGGCGGTCACCGCCAGCGTGCCGACGGCCCTCGCTTTCGCCAGCGACAGGGCGCCCCGCCTGGAAAGCTACGACGATGCCGGCCCCTATGCCTTTGCCACGGCGGCAGAAGCCGAGCGCTACGGCCGGCTCGCCATCGAAGCGCTGGAAGCCGATTACCGGACCTGGCTCGGCCGCGGCACCGTGCGCAGCCTGGCTGTCGGCACCCGGCTCGACCTCGTCGGCCTGCCGCAGGATCCGCAGCAAGCGGCGGCTGCAGCCGATGCTCCCGTCGGTTGCCTTATCACCGAACTAAACCACCTCGGCATCAACAATCTCACCGCCGACGCCATGGCTGCCCTTGCCGAGCGCCTGCGCCGGCCACAGGATTTCGGTGACAGTTTCGAGCTGACCGGCGGCGAGGCTGTCGAACCGGTGCGCGCTCCTTCCCTGATCGCCGACGAATTGCTGCGCCTCGCTCTCGAGCGCGGTTACGCCAACGCCTTCACGGCGCTTCCCGCCGAGACCCCGTGGCGCCCCCGGCTGGTCGACGACACTGGCGCCCGCCTCAATCCCCGACCGACCGCTCCCGGCCCGATGAGCGCCATCGTCGTCGGTCCGCAGGGCGAAACCAGCCCGCATGGCAGCGACGAACTGTGGTGCGATGCACTCGGGCGCATCAAGATCCGCTTTCACTGGCAGCAGGGCGAAGCAGCAGACGACAGGGGCAGTTGCTGGATTCGCGTGATCCAGCGTCAGTCCGGTGCCGGCATGGGCTGGCAGTGGCTGCCGCGGATCGGCCAGGAAGTCCTCGTCGATTTCCTGAACGGCGACATCGACCGCCCCTACCTGCTCGGCACCCTCTACAACGGCCGGGGCGAAGGCGGTGTGCCTGCCACGCCAGGCGGCAAGCCCGGCGAGAGCGATGCCACGGTATTCGATCCGGCCACCGATCACCAGCCGAGCGGCCAGGGCAACTTGGCCGGCGGCAACGCTCCGGCCTGGCACGGCGGCGCCGCCGACAGCCATTGCCACCCGGCCGCACTCTCCGGTTTCAAGAGCAAGGAATTCGGCGGCACCGGCTACAACCAGCTGGTACTCGACGACAGCGACGGCCAGCAACGCATCCAGCTCAATTCCACCCAACACGCCA
>DASUZG010000535.1:0-6317 GCA_036376995.1 Azonexus sp.
GTTCGATCCCGCTTACCTCCACCAGATCCGAACCACAGGGAGCAGCAAGTCCGGGTCCCCATCGTCTAGAGGCCTAGGACACCGCCCTTTCACGGCGGTAACCGGGGTTCGAATCCCCGTGGGGACGCCAAGGTTTTGGCAGTACAGCAGTAAAACTGGAGTGGTAGTTCAGTTGGTTAGAATACCGGCCTGTCACGCCGGGGGTCGCGGGTTCGAGTCCCGTCCACTCCGCCAACATTTTGAAGAAGCCGGTTCGATCCGGCTTGTTCATGAAGTCCGGAAGCAATTGGTCCGGCAGGTGCCGCAAGGTGCCTAAGTGGTTCGGCTTCTCTCGCGAGGGGGTATAGCTCAGCTGGGAGAGCGCTTGCATGGCATGCAAGAGGTCAGCGGTTCGATCCCGCTTACCTCCACCAGATCCGAACCACAGGGAGCAGCAAGTCCGGGTCCCCATCGTCTAGAGGCCTAGGACACCGCCCTTTCACGGCGGTAACCGGGGTTCGAATCCCCGTGGGGACGCCAAGGTTTTTGGCAGTACAGCAGTAAAACTGGAGTGGTAGTTCAGTTGGTTAGAATACCGGCCTGTCACGCCGGGGGTCGCGGGTTCGAGTCCCGTCCACTCCGCCAACACAAAAAAGCCGTTGAAATCGATGATTTCAACGGCTTTTTGCTTTGTCCCGGGCGGGCGACTTATTTCTCGACGAAAGCCCGTTCAATGACGTAGTCGCCGAGCATGCCGGTATGGTGGTTGCCGACGACGAAGCCGCGGGCATCGAGCATCGCCGCGGTGTCGGCAAGCATGGCCGGGCTGCCGCAGATCATCGCCCGGTCGGTGGCCGGATCGAGCGGCGCGATATCGAGGTCGTCGAACAGCTTGCCGGACTCGACCAGTTCGGTCAGCCGCCCTTCGTTGCGGAAGGGCTCGCGGGTGACGGTCGGGTAGTAGATCAGCTTTTCCCTGGCCCAGTCGCCGAAGAACTCGTGCTGGTCGATTTCGTGCTCGATGTAGTCATGGTAGGCCAGTTCATTGACCTGGCGCACGCCGTGCACGAGGATGATCTTCTCGAACTTCTCGTACGCTTCCGGATCGTGGATCAGGCTCATGAACGGCGCCAGGCCGGTGCCGGTGGCGAACATGAACAGCCGCTTGCCCGGCTTCAGGTCGTGCAGCACCAGGGTGCCGGTCGGCTTCTTGCTGACGATGATCGGGTCGCCCGGTTGCAGGTGCTGCAGGCGCGAGGTCAGCGGACCGTTCGGGACCTTGATGCTGAAGAATTCCAGATACTCCTCGTGGTTGGCGCTGGCGATGCTGTAGGCACGGGTCAGCGGCCGGCCCTCGACTTCCAGGCCGATCATCACGAACTGGCCGTTGATGAAGCGCAGCCCGGGATCGCGCGTGGTGCGAAAGGAAAACAGCGTGTCGTTCCAGTGATGGACGGAAATGACGTGCTCGGTGGCAAGGGAACTCATGGCGGGAACTCGGAAGTCAGGTACGGGATGCATGTTAGGTGTCCTTGCATAGAAATATAAGCGGATAATTTCTCTAACACTTATCCAAAAAATCGATATGAAACTCACCCTGCGCCAGCTCGAAGTATTTGCCGCCATTGCCCAAAGCGAGAATGTTTCGCGCGCCGCGGCCACCCTGTCCATGTCGCAGTCGGCGGCAAGCAGCGCCTTGGTGGAACTGGAGCGGCAGTTCGACTGCCCGCTGTTCGACCGCATCGGCAAGTCGCTGCGCCTCAACAGCACCGGCCGCGGCCTGTTGCCGCAGGCCGAGGACCTGCTGGCCCGGGCGGCCGAAGTCGAAGGCTACCTGGCGGGCGGCACCCTGGGGCCGCTGGCCGTCGGCGCCACGCTGACCATCGGCAATTACCTGGCGACGCTGGTGGTGGCCGAGTACCTGCGGCAGCACCCGGCCTCGAAGATCGGCCTGCATGTCGCCAACACGCACGACATCGTCGAGCGCCTGCGCCGTTTCGAACTCGACATCGGCCTGATCGAAGGCGAGACCCACGACCCCGATCTGCTGCTCGAACCCTGGCTCGACGATGCGCTGGTCGTCTTCTGCGCTCCCCGCCACCCGCTGGCCACCGCGGGCGCCGTCGCCTCGCCGCAACTGGCGACACAGAACTGGATCGTCCGCGAACGCGGCTCGGGCACCCGGGCGCTGTTCGACCAGGTCGTCGCCCGTGCCATCCCCGACCTGCACATCCAGCTCGAACTGGAACATACCGAGGCGATCAAGCGGGCCGTCGAATCCGGGCTGGGCATCGGCTGCCTGTCGCGCCTGTCGCTGCGCGAGGCTTTCCGGCGCGGCAGCCTGGTCGAGATTCCGACACCGCAATTCGACCTGCGCCGCCATTTCTATTTCGCCCGCCACCGGCAACGCCACGTCAGTCCGGCCATGCAAGCCTTCTTCGCACTGTGCCGGGAAAGCAGCGGCGGCGCCCGCGGCACCGATACGCTGGAACTGCCGTTCATCCGCTGAACCGCGAATTGACCCTTCGGCCGTCGGGTATAATCCACGGTTTAGTCGACCCCGTTGGCGCCAGGAGTTTTTCATGCAGCACCGCAACGTTCCGTCGCCAATTGGCCGCCTGCTCGGCATTGCCGCAGCCTGCGCACTGATCGGGCTGTCGGCGGCGGTACAGGCCGATCCGGGCAGCCAGCTGCAACTGGCGGCGACGCTCGGCGCCGCCGACGCGGAGGGCAGTGCCGGCATCCGGGCCGACGCGCTGATTCCGCTGGAAATCGGCCAGACGCCAATCCATCCGACCACCATCGACCTGACCGCCAAGACGGACAACCTATGGGACAGGATCCGCAACGGCTTCGCGATGACCAACCTGAACGACGACCTGGTGCTGCACTACCAGCAGTGGTACCAGAACCGTCCGGACGCCTTGCGCCGCATGGTCGAGCGCAGCCGCCCCTACCTCTTCCACATCGTCGAGGAACTGGAAGTGCGCGGCATGCCGACCGAACTCGCGCTGCTGCCGATGGTCGAGAGCTCGTTCAACCCGATGGCCTATTCGCCGGCCCACGCCTCCGGCCTGTGGCAATTCATCCCGGCCACCGGCAAGCGTTTCAACCTGGAACAGAACTGGTGGCAGGACGAGCGCCGCGACGTCGTCGCCTCGACCAACGCCGCGCTCGACTACCTGCAGACCATCTACGACATGCACGGCGACTGGCACCTGGCGCTAGCTTCCTACAACTGGGGCGAAGGCGCGGTCAAACGAGCCGTGGACAAGAACGAGGCGCGCGGCCTGCCGGCCGACTACGCCAGCCTCAAGATGCCCAACGAGACGCGCCACTACGTGCCCAAGCTGCAGGCGCTGAAGAACATTTTCGCCAACCCGGCCCTGGTCGCCCGCCTCAACCTGCCGCAGATCGCCAACAGCCCCTATTTCACGACGCTGGAAATGCCGCAGCCGATGGACGTCAAGACGGCGGCGCGGCTGGCCAACATGTCGCTGGACGAATTCCGCCAGCTCAACCCGTCGCACAACCGGCCGATCATCAAGGCCGACACCGCGGTGGTGCTGCCGGCCGACAAGGTCGATACCTTCTTCCACAACCTGCAGAGCCACCAGGCGCCGCTCAGCCGCTGGCAGGCCTACACCGTCACCAGCCCGGAGCGGGTGGACCAGATCGCCAGCCGCATCGGCGCCTCGACCGCCGAACTGATCCAGGCCAACGGCCTGCCCGGCAACGTCCGCCTGGGCACCGGCTCGCGCCTGCTGGTCCCCGGCGACGGCAATACCGACAGCCTGCAGCGCCTGTTCGGCGCCGACGGTTCGCCGATCATCATTCACCCGGAACCGAAGGCCCGCGCCGTCAAGGGCGGGCGTGGCGCGAAGCCCGTCGCCGGCAACGCAGCCGGCGGCAAGGCCGTGGCCGGCAAGAAGGCGGCACCGACCAGCCGCGTCGCCAGCAAGCCGGCCACCCCGGTCCGCAAAGCGGCGCCAGTGGCCAGCAAGGCCAAGGCGCCGGCCAAGAAGCCGGCAGCGCGCCGCTAAACAACCACTGACGGTTCCCCTAGCCCGGCCAGTGGCAGGCAACGCCGTGCGTCGGCGAAGCGGCCGTCGTCTCCGGATAGGTCTGCCGGCAAATGTCGGTCGCTTTCGGGCAGCGCGGATGGAAATGGCAGCCGGCCGGCGGTTTGGCCGGCGACGGCGTTTCACCGGGCAGGCGGATACGTTCTTCGCCGCCCTCCAGGCGCGGCACCGGCACCGCCGACAGCAGCGCCCGGGTGTAGGGATGCTGCGGCGTGCGCAACACCTCCTCCGCCCTGCCCCGCTCGACGATGCGGCCGAGGTACATCACCGCCACGTCGTGCGCCAGGTACTCGACCACCGCGAAATTGTGCGTGATGAACAGGTAGGCGACGCCCAAGTCGGCCTGCAGCGCCTTCAAGAGATTCAAGATCTGCGCCTGCACCGAAACGTCCAGCGCCGAAGTCGGCTCGTCGCAGATCAAGAGTTCCGGCTGCACGGCGAGCGCCCGGGCAATGGCGATGCGCTGGCGCTGGCCGCCGGAAAACTCGTGCGGGAAGCGCCCGGCGGCTTCCGCCGGCAGGCCGACCTGCTGCAACAGCGCGGCGACCGCCGCGGCCTGCACCGTCGGGTTCTGTTCCAGCCCGAGCGCGGCCATCCCTTCGCCGATGATCTCGCCGACGCGCAGGCGCGGGTTGAGCGAGGCGAACGGGTCCTGGAAGACCATCTGCATGTGCCGCCGGGCTTCGCGCAAGCGCCGGCCCGATAGCCCGACCAGTTCGCCACCGCCCAGCGAAACGCTGCCGGCGGTCGGCTTGATCAATTGCAGCAGCGCCTTGCCGACCGTCGTCTTGCCGCAGCCCGACTCGCCGACCAGGGCCAGCGTGCGCCCCGGGGCGATGGTGAGCGAGACGCCGTCGACGGCCCGCACGTGGCCGACCGTACGTTGCAGGATGCCCTTGCGGATCGGGAAATGCACTTTCAGGTCGGCGACGTCGAGCAGGGATCGGCCGGCCTGATGCTCCGGCTCGCTCACGGCGTGGCCGGCCGCCTCGTCGACCGCTCTTTCGCCCTGCCAATGGCAGCGCAAGACATGGCCGTCGCCGACCGGGCGCCAGTCGGGCGACTGTTCGCGGCAGATCGCCATCACCTGCGGGCAGCGGTCGGCGAAACGGCAGCCGGCCGGCATCGCGGAGAGCGACGGCACCTGGCCGGGAATGGTGACGAGCTTCAGGCCGCGGCGCGAGACTTCGGGCAGCGCCGCGAACAGCGCCTGCGTATAGGGATGGCGCGGAGCCGTGAAGAATTCCTCGCGCCCAGCCACCTCGACCAGTTCGCCGGCGTACATGACGCCGATGCGCTGGGCCATGCGGGCAACCACGCCGAGGTCGTGGGTGATCAGCAGCATGCCCATGCCGCGCGCGGCCTGCAGGCCGGCCAGCAGGTCGAGAATCTGCGCCTGCACGGTGACGTCGAGCGCCGTCGTCGGCTCGTCGGCGATCAAGAGTTCCGGCTCGCCGGCCAGCGCAAGGGCGATCATCACCCGCTGCTTCATGCCGCCGGAGAGCTGGAAGGGATATTCGTCAAGGCGCCGCTCCGGGTCGGCGATGCCGACCTGGCGCAAAAGTTCGAGCATGCGCTGGCGGGCCGGCTCGCCGGTGAGATTGCGGTGGCGTTCGAGCACTTCGCCGATCTGGCGGCCGACGGTCAGTACCGGGTTGAGGCTGGTCGCCGGCTCCTGGAAGATCATCGCCATCCTCCCGCCGCGCCAGGCGCGCATGGCGGCTTCCGGCAACGCCAGCAACTCCTCGCCGTCGAGCCGGACCGAGCCGCCCAGCACCCGTCCGGCCGCCGGCAACAGGCGCAGGATGCCCTGCGCGGTGACCGACTTGCCGCAGCCCGATTCGCCGAGCAGCGCGAACGTCTCGCCGCGCTCGATGGCAAAGGAGATGCCATCGACCGCCGTCAGCGTCTGGCGGCCGGCGACGAAGCCTAGGCGCAGGTCTTTGATTTCCAGCATCAGACGGCCCTCGGGTCGAATGCGTCGCGCACGGCGTCGGCGAACAGGTTGGCGGCCAGCACCAGGATGAACATGGCGCTGAAAGCGGCGGCCAGCGACCACCAGACCACCGGCTCACGACCGAGCTCCATGCGGGCATTGTTGATCATGGTGCCGAAGCTGGTCATGGTCGGATCGACGCCGATGCCGACGTAGGACAGCACCGCTTCGGCCAGCACCAGGCCGGAAAAGTCCATGACTAGTGCGATGATCACGATGTGCATCAGGTTGGGCAGGATGTGGCGGGTGATGATGCGCCC
>DASUZG010000536.1:0-15866 GCA_036376995.1 Azonexus sp.
CCGGCTCTCCTTGAGGGGAATCACACGTCCTGCGGTACGTTTAGTCTTGTCCTTGACCTGGCCGGCCAACTGGCCGCAGGCCGCATCGATGTCGTCGCCGCGCGTCTTGCGCGTCGTGGTGACGATGCCGGCCTGCATCAGGAGATCGGCAAAGCGGCGCACCCGTTCGGCCGGCGAACGCTTGAACGGCGAGCCCGGGAAGGGATTGAAGGGGATCAGGTTGAACTTGCACGGCACATGCTTGACCAGGGCCAGCAGTTCGCGGGCATGAGCATCGGTGTCGTTGATGCCGTCGAGCATGACGTACTCGAAGGTCACGAAGTCGCGCGGCGCCTTTTCCAGATAACGCTGGCAGGCGGCCATCAGCTCTTTCAGGGGATATTTCTGGTTGATCGGCACCAGCTCGTCGCGCAGCCGGTCGTTCGGCGCATGCAGCGAGACGGCCAGGGCCACCGGGCATTCGTCGCGCAGACGGTCCATGACCGGCACCAGGCCGGAGGTGGACACCGTGACGCGGCGGCGCGACAGGCCGTAGGCGTTGTCGTCGAGCATCAGCTTCAGCGCGGCGACCGAGTTTTCAAAGTTGGCCAGCGGCTCTCCCATGCCCATCAGCACGACGTTGGAGATCACCCGTTCGGCGCCATGCACGGCGCCGAGGGCCTGGTTGGCCTGCCACAGCTGACCGATGATTTCGGCCACCGTCAGGTTGCGGTTGAAACCCTGCTTGCCGGTCGAGCAGAAGGCGCAGTCGAGGGCGCAGCCGGCCTGGGTGGAGACGCACAGCGTGCCGCGGTCGTCTTCGGGAATGAACACCGTCTCGACGGCATTGCTGTTGCCGACGTCGATCAGGAACTTGCGCGTGCCGTCGTCCGACAGCTTGTCGGAGACGACTGCCGGCGGCTGCACGACCGCCCGCTGCTTGAGCTTGTCGCGCAGGCTCTTGGCGATGTCGGTCATGGCGTCGAAATCGGCGACGCCGGCGCGATGGATCCAGCGCAGCACCTGGCGGGCGCGGAAAGGCTTTTCGCCCTGTTCGGCGAACCAGGCGGTCAGGCTGTCGCCATCGAGATCGAGGAGATTTTGCATCTAATCAGGCTTGAGGATCGAGCGGCCAGCGGCTGGCCACCCGATCCCGTCGCGAGCAGCGGATCAGCGGCCGGCGTAGACGTTCATGCCCGGGAAGAAGAAGGCAACTTCCACGGCAGCGGTTTCGGCGGCGTCGGAACCATGCACGGCGTTGGCGTCGATCGACTCGGCGAAATCGGCGCGGATGGTGCCAGCGGCAGCTTCCTTCGGGTTGGTGGCGCCCATCAGCTCACGGTTCTTGGCGATGGCGTTCTCGCCTTCCAGGACCTGGATCATCACCGGGCCGGAGGTCATGAAGGAGACCAGGTCCTTGAAGAACGTACGGGCCTTGTGCACGGCGTAGAACTGGCCGGCTTCCTGCTCGGACAGCCAGGCCATCTTGGAGGCAACAACCTTCAGGCCGTTGGATTCGAAACGGGAGTAGATCTTGCCGATGACGTTCTTGGCGACGGCGTCGGGTTTGATGATGGACAGGGTGCGTTCGATAGCCATTTTATTGCTCCGCAAAAAGCTAGACAGTTGAAAAACGGACAATTTTAGCAGATTCACCGCCACCACGCCCGCCTCGCTGCGGCACCGCGACGGCTCAGCCCTGGGCGGCGCCGGCGCTGCTCCGCAGCGGCTCGCGCAGCAGGCCGAAATCGCGCGGCGCGACGTACTGCAGCAATTCCTTGCCGTCGCCATCGACGACCACGTCCAGCCCCTGGCGCGGGTAGAGCAGATGCACCCGCTTCTCGGACACCGGCAGGCGCTCTTCCGGCTGGCCGAAACGCTGGACGACGGTGGGCTCGTCGAGATTGACCGTCGGGATCACGGCCAGCGCCCGCACCGGCACCCGCTCGAGTTGCGCCAGGTCGTCCGGATGCAGGGTGATCTTGCGTGTCGTGCTTTCCATGTGCTCGGCCTTCAGCGCCCGCTCGCGCATGGCGTTGACCTGTTCCGGCGCGAGATCCAGGGTGACCACCATCTTGGCCAGCACGAAGCCGAGCCCGATCTGCGCATAGTAGGCCTCGACCGTGCCGATCTCGTTCGGCCGGGCGATGATCGCCACCTCGATCTCCTTGCCGAGCGCCGCCTTGACGTCGGCGAGCGTGCTGCGCCCCGGCTGCAGGCCGAACACCGTGCTGCCGCCCTGGCCGTCGAGCGTGATCTGCCACGGCAGGTTGTGCTCCGGGTCGCCGCCCTTGCCGGGCGTCGGAATCAGGAACGGGATGATCAGCGCGGCGAGGATGAAGCCGATCACGTAGAGAGCGAATTTCATGGCAAACCTTGGACAGAACGAGGCGGCGATTGTGCCACAGCGCTCCCCGCCCCAATGAAAAAGGCCGCGCCCGGAATCCGGGACGCGGCCTGTGCGGCAACGGCGTCGCTTACAGCATGCCGAGCTGCTGCGGCAGCCACAGCGAGAGGCCGGGCCAGTAGGTGACGACCATCAGGAAGCCGAGCATCGACAGCAGCCACGGCCAGACGGCGACGGTCAGCTCGGTGATGCCCATCTTGGTGATGCCGGACGCCACGTACAGGTTCAGGCCGACCGGCGGGTGGCACATGCCGACCTCCATGTTCACCACCATCAGGATGCCGAAATGCACCGGATGGATGCCCAACTGCACGGCGACCGGGAACAGGATCGGCGCGAAGATCAGCACGATCGACGACGGCTCCATGAAGTTGCCGGCCAGCAGCAGGATGACGTTGACCACCAGCAGGAAGGTGATGACCCCGAGGCCGTTGCCCAGCATCCAGTCGGCCAGCGCCTGCGGGATGTTCTCGTTGGTCATGATGAACGAGAACAGCACGGCGTTGGTGATGATGTAGAGCAGCATCGCCGACATGTTGGCCGAGTTGAGCAGCACCTTCGGCACGTCCTTCAGGCCCATGTCCTTGTAGATGAATACGGCGACGATGAAGGCATAGACGGCGGACATCGCGGCGGCTTCGGTCGGCGTGAAGATGCCGGTGTAGATACCGCCCATCACGACGATGATCAGGAACAGGCCCCAGACCGACTTGCGGAAGCTGTCCCAGCGCTCGCCCCACGAAGCCTTCGGCTGGCGCGGGTAGTTGAACTTCTTGGCGCGGTACCAGGTGACGCCGCCGAGCACGCCGGCCAGGGCCAGACCCGGGATGACGCCGGCCATGAACAGCGCGCCGACCGAGGTGTTGGTGGCGACCGAGTACATGACCATGACGATGGACGGCGGAATCAGGATGCCGAGCGCCCCGGAAGTCGAGATCACGCCGGCGCCGAACTTGTTCGGGAAGCCCGCCTTGACCATCGCCGGCAGCAGGATCGAACCGATCGCCACCACCGTCGCCGGGCTGGAGCCCGAGACCGCGGCGAACAGCGCGCAGGCCAGCACGCCGGCCAGGCCGAGGCCGCCGTACCAGTGGCCGACCATGCTGGTGGCGAAATTGATCATGCGTTTCGCCACGCCGCCGTGGGTCAGGAAGTTGCCGGCCAGGATGAAGAACGGAATGGCCATGATCTCGAACTTCTCGATGCCGGTGAACAGCTTCAGGGCCACCGACTCCAGCGGCACGTCGGTCATCGTGAACAGGAAGGTGAGTACCGTCAGGCCGAGCGAAATCGAGATCGGCATGCCGGTCAACATCAGCACGGCCAGCAGGCTAAAAATTACCAGGGCGTTCATTGCTGGCCTCCTTCGTTGTTATTGGTGCGGCGTTCGGCCTGGCGACGCTCGGCATCCGGCGCCGGGCCGTCGTCGTGGCGGCGTTCCTCGCCGCTGCGCCGTTCGCCCATCATCGGGTGCTTCAGGTCATGCATGTGCAGGTTGTCGTCCAGCCCGTACGGGTTGAGGTCGACCGCCGGCTTTTCCTCGTCCAGGCCTTCGACGTGGCCGTGGTCGTGGTGCGGCAGTTCGCCGGTGCGGATGAAGGCGACGCAGACCTGCAGGAAGCGGAAGCACATCAGCGACGAGCCGAGCGGGATGGCGCTGTAGACCACCCAGGTCGGCCACTCCAGGTCGGGCGTGGTCGGACCTTCGAAGTTGTCCCCGGTATCGAGGCCGAGGAACTGGAAAATTGCATAGTGGGCGCCGTTTTCCCAGACGAAATGGGCCCCCAGTGCGGCGACGATGCCGGTGAACAAGGCCCCGGCGAGCAGGCCGAAGACGATGAACTTGCCGCGCTTGTTGTCGTCGAGGCGGTTGATCAGCACATCGACGCCGACGTGGATGCCGGTGCGCACGCCGTAGGCGGCGCCGAACTTGGCCATCCAGACGAACATGATGATGCACAGCTCCTGTGCCCAGCCGACGTTGAGTTCGAGCAGCCAGTCCTGCAGGCCCGGGATATCGACCCCGGCCAGGTAGCGGTGCGCGACGGAAACGAAGATGATCAGCGTGGCCGCGCCCATCAGGAACGTGACCAGCGCCTCTTCGAGGTGATTGAGTAGCTTGTTGAACATGACGAGTCCCCCAGTACGATGCGGGGGCCGGAGCCCCCGCTCGCGTTATATGAACAGCCGCTTAGAGGGTGTTCGGATTGAACCCGGTGGCCTTGTAAACGCTGTCGATGACGTCCTTGCCGATACGGCTCTCCATCTTCTTGTGCACCGGCACCAGCGCCTTCTTGAAGGCCAGGCGCTCGTCCTTGGTCGGCACGTAGACGGCGGTCTTGCCGCTCTTCTTCACGAGGTCCAGCGAATTGTCGTTCTCGACCTTGGCGATCTGGTTGGCGTAGCGGGTGGCCTGCACCATCGCCTCTTCCAGCTGCTTGCGGACATCGTCCGGCAGGCCGGCCCAGAACTTCTTGTTCACGATCACGGCGTAACCGAGGTAGCCGTGGTCGGTGATGGTCAGATGCTTCTGCACTTCATGCATCTTCTGGGTATAGAGGTTGGAGATCGGGTTCTCGGTACCGTCGACCACGCCCGTCTGCAGCGCCTGGTAGACCTCGGAGAAGGCCATCACCTGCGGCAGGCCGCCCAGCGCGCGCACTTGCTCTTCCAGCACCTTGGACGACTGGATGCGCAGCTTCTTGCCCTTCAGGTCAGCCGGCGCCTTGATCGGGGTGTTCGCCGAGAACGACTTGAAGCCGTTGTCCCAGTAGGCCAGGCCCTTGATGCCCTTGGGCTCGAGCTTGGTGAACAGCTGGGCGCCGACCGGGCCGGTGGTGACCTTGTGCAGGTCGTCGTAGCCGTTGAAGATGAACGGCAGGTCGAAGACTTCGAACTCCTTGGCGCCCAGCGGGCCGAACTTGGCCAGCGACGGGGCCAGCATCTGGACGGCGCCGAGCTGCAGGGCCTCCATCTCTTCCTTGTCCTTGTACAGCGTCGAGTTGGCATAGACCTCGACCTTGACCTTGCCCTTGGTCATTTCGTTGGCCTTCTGGGCGAAGAATTCGGCAGCCTTGCCCTTCGGCGTGTCGGCGGCGACGACGTGGCTGAACTTGATGACGATCGGTTGCTGGGCATAGGCGCCCAGCGACAGGGCGCCGGCAAACAGCGCGACCAGCAGCTTGGAAACTTTCATTTTTTCTCCTCCGTAAATTGATGTCGCAGCAATTAAATTGCGACTGAGTGAAATTATTACGAAAGGCGTAACCGTACCGTATTGTGGTTATCCACAATACGCAGGCAAAAAAAAGCCGCCGGGAGCACCGGCGGCTTGGGCGACGCGGGGAGGACCCGGTCAGTTGTGCGAGACCATCGGGCGCGGCGAATGCGGAATCGGCAGCTCCGGCGCATCGTCGAGGACCAGTTCCGGGCGCTCGGCCTCATCGACCGTCTCATTGTTGAGCACCGCGGTCATCCGGTCGGTATCAAGGGCCTTGCACCACTTGGCGACGACCAGCGTGGCCACACTGTTGCCGATGAAGTTGGTCAGCGCGCGGGCTTCCGACATGAAACGGTCGATGCCGAGGATCAGCGCCAGGCCGGCGACCGGCACGGTGCCGACAGCGGACAGCGTGGCGGCGAGCACGATGAAGCCGGAGCCGGTGACGCCGGCGGCGCCCTTGGAGGTCAGCAGCAGGATGACCAGCAGCGTGATCTGGTGCTGCAGGTCCATCGGCGTGTTGGTCGCCTGGGCGATGAACACCGCGGCCATGGTCAGGTAGATCGAGGTGCCGTCGAGGTTGAACGAGTAGCCGGTCGGGACGACCAGGCCGACCACCGACTTCTGGGCACCGGCGTTTTCCATCTTGGCCATCAGGCGCGGCAGGGCCGATTCCGAGGACGAGGTGCCGAGCACCAGGAACAGTTCTTCCTTGATGTACTTGATCAACTTCCAGATCGAGAAGCCGTGCACCGCGGCGATCGAACCGAGGACGCCGAAGATGAAGATGACGCAGGTCAGGTAGAAGGCACCCATCAGGTTGATCAGCTGCGCCAGGCTGCCGACGCCGTGCTTGCCGATGGTGTAGGCCATGGCGCCGAAGGCGCCGATCGGGGCAACCTTCATGATCACGCCGACGATGCCGAACAGCACGTGCGACAGCTTCTCGATCAGCTCGAAGACCGGCTTGCCGCGCTCGCCGAAGGCGTTCATCGCATAGCCGAAGAGGATCGAGAAGAACAGCACCTGCAGCATGTCGCCCTTGGCAAAGGCGTCCACCACGCTGGTCGGGATGATGTTCATCAGGAAGTCGACCGTCGTCTGCATCTTGCCCGGCTCGGCGTACTTGGCGATGCTCTTGGTGTCGAGCGTGCTCGGATCGACGTTCATGCCGACGCCCGGCTGCCAGACGTTGACCACGATCAGGCCGATGATCAGCGCGATGGTGCTGACGATTTCGAAATAGAGCACGGCCAGGCCGCCGGTCTTGCCGACTTTCTTCATGTCTTCCATGCCGGCGATGCCGACGACGATGGTGCAGAAGATGATCGGGGCGATGATCATCTTGATCAGCTTGATGAAGCCGTCGCCGAGCGGCTTCATCGCGGCGCCGGTCTCGGGATAGAAATGCCCCAGGGTGACGCCGATGATGATGGCGACGATCACCTGGAAATACAGACTCTTGAAGACAGCTCTCTTGGCCATTGTGTGAACACTCCTCCAGTGGAATTTCAGGAAATTTTTTTCAGAACGGCCGCGAGTGTCGTCAAAGCGCCGGGGCGGCGCCATTGTGGCTATCCGAATTGTGGAAAGCCGCAATGGCAGCCCCGGCAAATGCGTGATGTACCATTCCCCGATGAGTCCGCCCCTGCCCCCCCCTCCCGGCAGCGCCCGCCACCTGCGCTGGCTGCTGGCCCTGCCCAAGCTCGGCATCATCCTGCTGCTGGTGGCGCTGCTGGCCCTGCTGTGGCTGCTGCGGCACAACGAGGCCGAAGAGGAACGCACGGCGCTGATCAAGGACGTGCTGTGGCTCGAGCAGAACCTGCGCTTTCATCTGAACGGCAACGAGGAACAGTTGCAGCAACTGGTCGCCGACCTGGTCAACCAGGACGAAACGGCGGTGTTCCGCCCCCGCGCCGCGCATCTGCTGAAAACCCGGCCGGAGATCTCGCAAATACTATGGGTCGACGCCCAACGCCGCCTGCGCGACGAACTGCCCAGCGGCTCGCGCCAGGATACCGACATCGAAGCGGCACTGCCGCCGATCGCCGAACACTACTTCGACACCGCCAGCCGGCTCGGCAAGCCGGTCTATAGCGACCCCTATTTCACTACCGGCGGCCAGGCCCACATCGCGCTGCTCGCCCCGATCGTCCGCGAGCGCCGGCTGACCGGCATGCTGATCGCCGTCTATCCGCTCGACACCTTGCTCGGCAATCTGGTGCCCTGGTGGTTCACCGAGAAATACCGGGTCGCCATCGTCGACGAAAACGACGTCCAGTTCGCCACCAAGACCAACATCGAAGGCAGTTCCAGCCAGACCTACCAGATCCCCCTGGAACCGCCCGGCTACGGCCTCAAGCTCAAGGTCAGCAGCTACCCGAGCCCGGGCAACCTGCTGCAGCGGCTGCTGACGGTGGCCATCATCATGCTCGCCGCCGGCGTCTTCTGGAGCCTGTGGGTGGTCCGCGATCTGATGCGCAAGCGCACCCAGGCCGAAGAGGCGCTGCGTTCCGAACACGCCTTCCGCACCGCGATGGAGGATTCGCTGACGGTCGGCATGCGGGCCCGCGACCTGGAGGGCCGGATCATCTACGTCAATCCGGCCTTCTGCAAAATGACCGGCTTTTCCAGCGAGGAACTGGTCGGCCAGACGCCGCCGATGCCCTACTGGGTGCCGGAGCAGATCGAGGAAACCTTCGCCATGCACCGCACCGTGCTGGCCGGCAACGCCCCGCCCGACGGCTTCGAGATCACCTTCCGCCGCTGCAACGGCGAGCGCTTCCATGCCCTGGTCTACGAGGCCCGGCTGATCGACGGCAACGGCCGCCACACCGGCTGGATGGCCTCGGTGCTCGACATCACCGAACGCAAGGCAGCCGAGGAACTGGCCCGGCAGCAGCAGGAACAGCTGCAATTCACCGCCCGCCTGGTGACCATGGGCGAAATGGCCTCGACCCTGGCGCACGAGCTGAACCAGCCGCTGGCGGCGATCGCCAGCTACAACACCGGCTGCCTGAACCTGCTCGAACGCCCCGGCTGCCAGCCGGGCGAGATCCAGCCGGCGCTGCAGAAGATCGCCGTGCAGGCCCAGCGGGCCGGGCGGATCATCCGCCGGGTGCATGATTTCGTCCGCAAGAGCGAACCCAAGCGCGCCCCCTGCGCACTGCGCGAAGTCATCGAGGACTGCCTCGGCTTCATCGAGGCCGATGCCCGCAAGAACCATGTCCGCGTCGAGTGCGCCATCCCCGACCTGCCGCCGGTGCCGGCCGACCGCCTGATGCTCGAGCAGGTCCTGCTCAACCTGATGCGCAACGGCATGGAAGCGATGAGCGAAACGCCGGCCAAGGCGCGCCTGCTGCGCCTGGAGATCGAGCTCGGCGCCAGCGAGCTGCGCATCAGCGTCGCCGACCACGGCTGCGGCATCAGCACCGACATCCGCGACAAGCTGTTCTCGGCCTTCTTCACCACCAAACCGGAGGGCATGGGCATCGGCCTCTCCATCTGCCGCTCGATCATTGAATTCCACCGCGGCCGCCTGTGGGCCGAAGACAACCCCCGTTCGAGCACCGGAAGCGGTACGATATTTATCTTTACCCTGCCCCTGGAAGCCGCATGAGCACCCCGCAAGCCCACCTGGTCGACGACGACGATGCCATCCGCGACGCCCTGGCTTGGCTGCTGCAATCGCGCGGCGTTCCGTACGCCACCTATTCGTCGGCCGAGGAGTTCCTCGCCGCCTGGTCGCCGGCGCTGTGCGGCTGCGTCGTGCTCGACATGCGCATGTCCGGCATGAGCGGCCTCGATTGCTTCGACCAGTTGCGCGAACGCGCCTCGCGCTTGCCGGTGATCTTCCTGACCGGCCACGGCGACGTGCCGCTGGCCGTCGCGACGCTGAAGAAGGGCGCCTTCGACTTCTTCGAGAAGCCGCTCAACGACAACGACCTGGCCTGCCGCATCAGCGAGGCGATGGAGCTCGACGCCCGCCAGCGCGTCGCCGACGCCAGCGTCGACTCGGTCAACAACCGGCTTTCCAGCCTGACCACGCGCGAACGGCAGATCATGGAACTGGTGCTGGCCGGCAAGTACAACAAGGTCATCGCCGACGAACTGAACATCAGCATGCGCACCGTCGAAGTGCACCGCGCCAACATCTTCGACAAGATGCAGGTGAAGACCGCCGTCGAGCTGGCCAATCTGCTCAAACCGGGTCCCTGATGCTTCCCTAAGGCCCGGTTTTTCGCTAGCATCCGCCGAGAACTTGATCGCCGTTCCGGCATCCTACTTATCCCTGAAATACCCTTCCCATGAGGCAAGCATGAGCGAACATATCCACTATGTTACCGACGACACATTCGAAGCCGACGTGCTGCAGTCGCAGCAGCCCGTGCTCGTCGATTACTGGGCCGAGTGGTGCGGTCCGTGCAAGATGATCGCTCCCATCCTCGACGAAATCGCCGCCGAATACGCCGGCAAGCTCAAGGTGGCCAAGGTCAATATCGACGACAACCAGGCTACCCCGGCCAAGTTCGGCATCCGCGGCATCCCGACGCTGATGCTGTTCAAGAACGGCAACGTCGAGGCGACCAAGGTCGGCGCCCTGTCCAAGTCGCAACTCGCGGCCTTTATTGACAGCAACCTGTAATCTCCGTAGTCTCACGGCCTGACGGCGCGCCCTGCGCCGCCAGGCTGACGCGATCGGCCACGAGCCCCGGCGTCATTTCCCCTACTCCCAGCAGCAAAGCTCCCGCACCCCGTCAACCGGGCTGTCGCCAGCGCTCCCTTTACGGCGCCCTTACTTCCCATGCAACTTTCCGAACTGAAGACCCTGCACGTCAGCAAACTGCTCGACATGGCGACCGAACTCGCCATCGAGAACGCCAACCGCATGCGCAAGCAGGAGCTGATCTACGCCATCCTCAAGGCCAAGGCCAAGAATGGCGACACCATCTACGGCGACGGCACGCTTGAAGTGCTTTCCGACGGCTACGGCTTCCTCCGCTCCTCGGACACTTCCTACCTGGCCAACCCCGACGACATCTACGTCTCGCCGTCGCAGGTCCGCCGCTTCAACCTGCGCACCGGCGACACGGTCGAAGGCGAAATCCGCACCCCGAAGGACGGCGAACGCTACGTCGCGCTGACCAAGCTCGAATCGATCAACGGTTTCGCGCCGGAAGCCAACAAGAACAAGATCATGTTCGAGAATCTGACGCCGCTGCATCCGACGCGTCACCTGAAGCTCGAACGCGAGATCAAGTCCGAGGAAAACATCACCAGCCGCGTCATCGACATGATCGCCCCGATCGGCTGCGGCCAGCGCGGCCTGCTGGTCGCTCCGCCGAAGACCGGCAAGACCGTGATGCTGCAGAACATCGCCCACGCCATCACCGCCAACCACCCCGACGTCGTGCTGATCGTGCTGCTGATCGACGAGCGCCCGGAAGAGGTCACCGAAATGACCCGCACCGTCAAGGGCGAGGTCGTCGCCTCGACCTTCGACGAACCGGCCACCCGCCACGTCGCGGTCGCCGAAATGGTCATCGAGAAGGCCAAGCGCCTGGTCGAGCACAAGAAGGATGTGGTCATCCTGCTCGACTCGATCACCCGCCTCGCCCGCGCCTACAACACCGTGCAGCCGGCCTCCGGCAAGGTGCTGACCGGCGGCGTCGACGCCAACGCGCTGCAGAAGCCCAAGCGCTTCTTCGGTGCCGCCCGCAACATCGAGGAAGGCGGCTCGCTGACCATCCTCGCCACCGCGCTGATCGACACCGGTAGCCGCATGGACGAAGTGATCTACGAAGAATTCAAGGGCACCGGCAACTCGGAAATCCACCTCGACCGCCGCATGGCCGAGAAGCGGATGTACCCGGCGGTCAACGTCAACCGCTCCGGTACCCGCCGCGAAGAACTGCTGCTCAAGCCCGACGTGCTGCAGAAGATGTGGGTGCTGCGTAAGCTGTGCTACCCGATGGACGACCTCGAAGCGATGGAATTCCTGCTCGACAAGGTCAAGTCGACCAAGGGCAACCAGGAATTCTTCGACGCCATGCGCCGCGGCTGAGCCGGAAAAAGCGGTTGCACTCCATCCGTTATTCAACGATAATCGCGGGCTTCCCAGATCGGCCACATCCGCCGGTCGCTCGTTTAAAGGACACATGATGAAAGCCGATCTCCATCCCGACTACGCCGAAATCCAGGTCACCTGCTCCTGCGGCCATAACTTCACCACCCGTTCGACCATGAAGAAGCCGCTTCACATCGAAGTGTGCTCGCTCTGCCACCCGTTCTACACCGGCAAGCAGAAGATCGTCGACACCGCCGGTCGCGTCGAGAAGTTCAACCAGAAGTTCGGCGCCATGCGCGGCAAGTCCGCTGCCTGAGCAGACGGAATTGCGCCATAAGAGGCAGCCAGTTGGCTGCCTTTTTTATTGGCCGCATCGCTCTCCCGTCCATGCCTGACCTCGCCTCCCTGCTCCGCCGCGGCCTGCGCCTGCCGCCCGCCGGCTGGCTGCTGGCCGCCATGCTGGCCTTCTACGTGCTGGCCGGTCTGTTCGGCCGCGACCCGTGGAAGGGCGAGGACGCCATCCATATCGGTGCCGCCTGGCACATGCTGCATGTCGGCGACTGGCTGACGCCCAATCTCGCCGGCCGCGCCTTCCACGAACCGCCGCTGTACTACTGGAGCGCCGCGCTCAGCGGCCAGCTGTTCGGCTGGCTGCTGCCGATGCACGAGGCGCTGCGCCTGGCCAGCGGCTTCTGGGTGGCGCTGGCCCTGCTCGGCCTGTACTACGCAGGGCGCGAACTCCACGGCCAGGACAGCGCCGCGGCCAGCCCGCTGCTGCTGGCCGGCTGTCTCGGCCTGGTGGTACATGCCCACGACGCCCAGCCGATGCTGATCGGCCTGGCCGCCTACGGCGGCGCCCTCGGCGCCCTGGCCGCGATCGGCCGCCGGCCGCGCCTGGCCGGTCTGTTCTACGGCCTGGCGGTGGCCGGGTGCCTGCTCGGTGCCGGCATTTCGCCGACCCTGCCGCTGCTGGCCATCCTGCCGCTGGCCTGGTGGCTGGCACCGGACCGGAGCAAGGCGCTGCAGACCCTGCTGCTCGGCCTGACCATCGCCGCCCTGCTCATCGCCCCGTGGCCGCTGACCCTGCTGCTGCAGGAACCAGCCCGCTTCCACGGCTGGCTGGCGATGGAACTGGCGCCTCTGATGACCCCGTTCTCGTGGCCCGGCGCCGGACGCTTCCTGGCCATGCTGCCGTGGTTCGCCTTCCCGGTGCTGCCGCTGGCGCTGTGGACGCTGTGGACGCGGCGCCGGCAACTGCAGGAAGCCCCGCTATTGCTGCCGCTGGCCTTCCTGCTGCTGACGCTGCTGATGCTGGCGCTGGCCTACCGGCCGCGCGAAATCCCGGCGCTGCTGCTGTTACCGCCGCTGGCGCTGCTGGCGACGCCGGGCGCGCTGGCGCTGCGGCGCGGCGCGGCCAACGCCTTCGACTGGTTCGCGATGATGACCTTCAGCCTGTTCGCCGCCGTCGTCTGGCTGTGCTGGGCGGCCATGGCGCTGGGCTGGCCGGAGCGCCTGGCGCAGCGGGTGGTCGCGCTGCGTCCCGGCTTCGTCGGCCAGTTCGACCTGTTCGACTTCCTGGTCGGCCTGGCGGCGACCGTGTGGTGGGCCTGGCTGATCGTCACCGCCCCGCGCTCGCCCTACCGCAGCCTGACCCACTGGACGCTCGGCTTCACCACATTGTGGCTGCTGCTGACCACGCTGATCCTGCCGTGGTTCGATTACGGCAAGAGCTATCGCCCGGTGGCCCAGGCGGTCGCCGCCGCCCTGCCGGAAGGCCACGGCTGCCTGGCCGAGCGCGGCCTGAGCGACGGCCAGCGCGCCTCGCTGGCCTATTTCTCGCTGATCGAACCCGCTGCCTTCAACAGTCCGGCCGGCAAGGCCTGCGACTGGCTGCTGCTGGTCGGCGATACGCGCGCCGAGCGCACGCCGCCGGCGGGGCGCTGGAAACTGGTCTGGGAAGGCAACCGGCCGGGCGACCGCAGGGAAAAGTTCCTGCTCTTCCGCCGCTGACCGCCGCAACGCCGGCCGCCCGGCGGCCGGCTGACGCCTCAGGCCTTGAGGAAGTGCTCGCGGTAGTACTTCAGTTCGTCGATCGACTCGTAGATGTCGGCCAGCGCCGTGTGCTTGCCCTTTTTCTTGAAGCCCTTGTAGACCTCCGGCTGCCAGCGCTTGCACAGCTCCTTCAGAGTGCTGACGTCGAGGTTGCGGTAGTGGAAGAAGGCTTCCAACTCGGGCATGTAGCGCGCCATGAAACGGCGGTCCTGGCCGATGCTGTTGCCGCACATCGGCGAATGGCCCTTGCCCGAGTACTTGCGCAGGAACTCGAGCGCCGCCGCCTCCACTTCGGCTTCGCCGGTGGTCGAGGCACGGACCTTGTCGATCAGGCCGGAGCGGCCATGCGTCTTCTGGTTCCATTCGTCCATGCCGGCCAGCACCGCGTCCGACTGGTGCACCACCCAGGACGGCGATTCGGCGACCAGTTCCAGTTCCGAGTTGGTCACCACCATCGCCATCTCGATGATGCGGTCGCCATCCGGATTGAGACCGGTCATTTCCATGTCCAGCCAGACGAGGTTGTTTGCAGTGCCTGCCATATAATTGCCCGAGTTCGTAAAACCGCAATTTTCTCACAGCCGGCCCGCGCCTTTGACTTCCGCATTCACCTTCGCCTTTCTCGCTGCCGTTGCCCTGACCCTGGCCATCCGCCTGTGGCTCGGCCGGCGCCATATCCGCCACGTCGCCGCCCACCGCGGCGCAGTGCCCGCCGATTTCGCCGCCCGCATTCCGCTCGCCGCCCACCAGAAGGCCGCCGACTACACCGTCGACCGCTGCCGCGCCGGTCTCGTCGCAACGACGGCCGACAGCGCCCTGCTGCTCGTCCTGACCCTCGGCGGCGGCATCGCCGCGCTGCACGGCCTGTGGTCGACCCGCCTCGACGGCATCGCCTACGGCCTGGCGATGATCTTCAGCCTGCTCGCCATCTCGGCCGTGGTCGACCTGCCCTTTTCGCTCTACCGCCAGTTCGTCATCGAAGCCCGCTACGGCTTCAACCGCATGACGCTGTCGCTGTTCCTTGCCGACCTCGCCAAGCAGTCGCTGCTCGGCCTGGCCATCGGCGCTCCGGTGATCGCCGCGGTGCTGTGGCTGATGGGCGCCATGGGGAGCGCCTGGTGGTTCTGGGTGTGGCTGTTCTGGGCCGGCTTCAACCTGCTGCTGCTGTTCGTCTATCCGACCTGGATCGCACCCCTGTTCAACAAGTTCTCGCCGCTTGCCGACGGCGAGATGAAAGCGCGCATCGAAGCCCTGCTCGCCCGCTGCGGCTTCCGCTCCTCCGGCCTGTTCGTGATGGACGGCTCGAAGCGCTCCAGCCACGGCAATGCCTATTTCACCGGCTTCGGCAACAACAAGCGCATCGTCTTCTTCGACACCCTGCTCGAACGCCTGGCGCCGGGCGAGATCGAGGCGGTGCTGGCGCACGAGCTGGGGCATTTCCGCAAAAAGCACATCGTCCAGCGCATCGTCCTGATGTTCGCCGACTCGCTGGCCTTCTTCTGGCTGCTCGGCCAGTTGATCGACAGCCCGTGGTTCTACGCGGGCCTCGGCGTGCCGGCGCAGAACACCGTGCTGGCGCTGATCCTGTTCTTCCTGGTGGCGCCGGTCTTCACCTTCCCCTTTCGCCCGCTGCTCAGCCGCCTGTCGCGGCGCCACGAATTCGAGGCCGATGCCTATGCCGCCGAACACACCGCGGCGGCCGATCTGGTCCACGCCCTGGTCAAGCTGTACGAGGACAACGCCGCGACGCTGACGCCGGACCCGCTGTACTCGGCGTTCTACGACTCGCACCCGCCGGCCGCCCAACGCATCGCCCGCCTGCAGGCGCTGGCCTGATGCAGGGCCGCGTCGTCGCCGCCCACGGCCGCCAGTACCTGGTCGAACTGCCGGATGGCAGCCGTCTTCCCTGTTTTCCGCGCGGCAAGAAGAGCGAGGTGGCCTGCGGCGACCTGGTCGAACTCAAGCAGACGTCGGCCGATCAAGGCGTGATCGAAGCAATCAGCCCGCGCCGCAGCCTGCTCTACCGCTCCAACGAAATCCGCCAGAAGCTGATCGCCGCCAACGTCGACCAGCTGATCATCGTCGTCGCCACCGAGCCGGCCTTTTCCGACGAACTGGTGACGCGCGCGCTGGTCGCCGCC
>DASUZG010000537.1:0-6563 GCA_036376995.1 Azonexus sp.
GTTGAAGCCCATGGTCCAGAACGAGGTGACCTTGGTCTTGGGATCGGCGTAGGCCTTGGCCAGCGCTTCGAGGCGATCCTTGGGCACGCCGGAGAGTTCGTGCGTCTTGTCCACCGTGTATTCGGAGACGAACTGGGCGAACTCCTCGAAGCTGATGTCGCTGGCCGCCATCGGGTTGCCCTTGGGCTTGCCGTCTTCGCCCGGGTAGCCGTTGTTCATCGCCACCTTTTCCAGCGGGTGGTTGGGGCGCAGGCCGTAGCCGATGTCGGTGACGCCCTTCTTGAACTTGACGTGCTTGGCGACGAACTCCTTGTTCACGGCGCCGGTCTGGATGATGTAGTTGGCGATGTAGTTGAGGATCGCCAGATCGGAGTTGGGCTTGAAGATCAGCTCGTTGTCGGCCAGTTCGCAGGAGCGGTGGGTGAAGGTCGACAGCACGTGGATCTTGACCTGCTTGGCGGTCAGCCGGCGGTCGGTGATGCGCGACCACAGGATCGGGTGCATCTCGGCCATGTTCGAGCCCCACAGCGCGAACACGTCGGCGTGCTCGATGTCGTCGTAGCAGCCCATCGGCTCGTCGATGCCGAAGGTGCGCATGAAGCCGACGACGGCCGAGGCCATGCAGTGGCGGGCGTTGGGGTCGAGGTTGTTGGAACGGAAGCCGGCCTTCATCAGCTTGGCCGCGGCGTAGCCTTCCCAGACCGTCCACTGGCCGGAACCGAACATGCAGATGTTCTTCGGCCCGCCTTCCTTCAGGGCCGCCTTGCACTTCTCTTCCATGATGTCGAAGGCCTGTTTCCAGGAAATCGGCTTGAACTCGCCGTTCTTGTCGAACTTGCCGTCCTTCATGCGCAGCAGCGGCGTCTTCAGGCGGTCGTTGCCGTACTGGATCTTCGACAGGAAATAACCCTTGATGCAGTTCAGGCCACGATTGACCGGTGCCTCCGGGTCGCCCTGGGTGGCCACGATGCGCCCGTCGCGGGTGCCGACCAGCACGCCGCAGCCGGTGCCGCAGTAGCGGCAGACGCCCTTGTCCCAGGTCACGCCGTCGCTGCCCTGCTGCTGCGCCAGGGCGGCGGCCGGCACACCGAGGCCGGCCGCCGTGGCGGCGGCAGCTACAGCATTGCTCTTGATGAAATCGCGCCGGGTCAGTTTCATGTCCATCATCTCAGGCCTCCTCGTCTGGATCGGTTTCGTATTGGTGGAACACCAGCGACGCCGAGAGCACACCCGGCAACTGGCGGATCGTTTCAAATTGGGAAACGGTGGCGTCGTCGTCAGCCGATTCGATGCTGACGATCATCCGCCCGTCGTCGGCGACGACATGGACTTCGACGCCGGGCAGGGCGGCGAGCGCCTGCTGCACGGCGGCGCCCTGCGCCGGCAAGGCGGCAAGGATGACGCTCGAAATGTGAATGCCTGCGGAACTGTGGCTGTCCATGCCCTGCCCTTCACGTGATGTCTGCGCAGGAGACTACCCCTCCGCAAGGGCACTTCTTTAGCGTGGATCAAAGTCGGGAAAAACCCTAAAGCTTTTAACGTTATGTTGACGCAGGTCAACAAACGCCAGGCAGCACCTGCCGCGCATTGGCCGTCGTCATGGCCGCCACGGCAGCCAGCGGCACGCCGCGCAGGGCCGCCAGTTCGGCGGCGATGCGCGGCAGTTCGCCGGGCGCGTTGCGGCCGCCGCCGAGCCAGGCCGGCGGGATATCCGGGGCGTCGGTCTCGAGCACGATGGCTTCGTCGGGCAGCGTCGCCGCCAGCTGGCGGATGCGCGTCGAGCCGCTGAAGGTCAGCGTGCCGCCGAAGCCCAACGCGAAGCCGAGCTTCAGAAATTCGTCGGCCTGCTGGCGGCTGCCGTTGAAGGCGTGGGCGATGCCGCCCGGCACGCGGATGCGGCGCAATTGCTTCAGTACCGCATCGACCGCCCGGCGCACGTGCAGCAGCACCGGCAGGTCGAACTCGCGGGCGAGTTTGAGCTGTTCGACGAAAAAGAATTCCTGGCGCTGCGGGTCGACGTCGGTCACGTAATGATCGAGGCCGATCTCGCCGACCGCGAGCGGCCGCTCGGCCGCCAGCCAGCGGCGCAGCTCGGCGAGGTCGGCCTCCTGCGCCCGGGCCACGACCAGCGGGTGGATGCCGTAGGCGGCGCGGCAGCCGGGATAGCGCGCCGCGCAGTCGCGCACCGCCGCGAAATTGCCGACCTCGACAGCCGGCACGACGATGCGCTCGACGCCGCCGGCCAGCGCCGCAGCCTGCACCGCATCGCGATCGGCGGCGAATTCGCCGGCATCGAGATGGCAGTGCGTGTCGATCAGCATGTCAGGACAGGAAGGGGAACTCGACGGCGGGCGGACGGCCGCCGATCAGGTCGGCCAGCGCCGCCGCCGAGCCGCAGGCCATGGTCCAGCCGAGCGTGCCGGGCCCGGTGTTGAGCCACAGGTTGCCGTAGCGGGTGCGGCCGATCAGCGGCCGGTTGGAGGGCGTCGCCGGGCGCAGGCCGCACCAGAATTCCGGCGGCCCGGCGATCTCCAGGCGCGGGAACAGCTGGCGGGTGCGCTGGATCAGCGCCTGGCAGCGGACCTCGTTGAGGTCGAGGTTGTAGCCGTTGAATTCGGCGGTGCCGGCGATGCGCAGGCGGTTGCCGAGGCGCGAGAAAACGAGCTTGCGCTCGTCGTCGGTGATGGAGACGCTGGGCGCCCGCACCGCGTCGGCCAGCGGCAGCGTCGCCGAATAGCCCTTGGCCGGATAGACCGGCATGCGCAGGCCGAGCGGGCGCAGCAGCAGCGGCGAGTAGCTGCCGAGCGCGACGACGTAGGCATCGGCCGTCAGCAGTTCGCCGCCGGCCGGACCATGGACGACGACGCCGGCCAGCTGGCGGCCGCCCGGCGCCAGCTTGTCGATGCTCAGGCCGTAGCGGAAGACGACGCCGGCCGCGGCGGCGTGCTCGGCCAGGGCACGGGTGAAGCGGTGGGCGTCGCCGGATTCGTCGCTGCGCGTGTAGTCGCCGCCGACCAACAGGTGACGGGCGTCGGCCAGCGCCGGTTCGACCTGCAGGCAGGCGTCGACGTCGATGGTCTCGCGCTCGACGCCGTAGGCCCGCATGGTCCGCGCCGCCTCGCTGGCGGCGGCGAATTCCTGGCGGTCGGTATAGATGTGCAGGATGCCGCGCACCAGCTGGTCGTAGTCGAGCGCCAGTTCGTCGCGCAGCAGGCCGAGCTGCTGCCGGCTGTACAGCGCCAGCGCGACGATCGCCGCGATGTTGCGGCGGGTGGCGCCGGGCCGGCATTCGCCGAGAAAGCGCAGGCCCCAAGCGAGTTGCGCCGGATCAGCGCGCCAGCGCCACAGCAGCGGCGCATCCTCGCGCCCCAGCCACTGGCGCAGGCGGGAAAAGACATGCGGATTGGCCCACGGCTCGGCGTGCGAGACGGAAATCTGGCCGCCGTTGGCGAAGCTGGTTTCCATGCCGGCCTGCGCCTGGCGGTCCACCACGGTGACCTGATGGCCGGCACGGGCCAGATACCACGCACTTGTCGTGCCGACGACGCCGGCACCCAGCACCAGTATCCTCAAGCCGGCGACCTCACGCGTCGCCCCCGCGTTCGCGCATGATGCGGGTGACTTCCGGGATATGGCGCATGCCGCGCATCACCGCTGCCAGGTGATTGCGGTGGGCCACCTGGATGGTGAAGCGCAGCAGCGTGAACAGCCGCTCGGGATCGGCGTCCATCGACACGTACTCGATGTTCGAGCCGGCCTCGGCGATGGCTGCCGCCACCTGGCCGAGCACGCCGCGGGTGTTCTTGACCTCGACCTTGATGCGGATGTCGAACAGCTTGCCTTCTTCCGGCTCCCATTCGACGTCGATCCATTTCTGCGGCTCGGCCGAGCGCGACTTGCGGATCGCCGGGCAGTCGTGGGTATGGATCACCAGGCCGCTGCCCTTCTTGATCGAGCCGATGATCGGGTCGCCGGGAATCGGCTGGCAGCAGCTGGCCAGCTGGATGGCCATGCCTTCGGTGCCGTGGATGGCCAGCGTCATGTTGCCCGGCTTGTCCGGCACCAGGTTCTCGCGCGCCAGCAGGCGGCGGGCGACCACCGACGGCAGGCGCTTGCCCAGCCCGATCTCGGTATAGACCTCCTCGATCGACTTCTGGCCGCCGGACTTGACCAGCTGGTCCCAGGCGTCGTCGGGAATGGAGATCGGCACGACGCCGAGCGACAGCAGTTCCTGGCGCAGCAGGCGTTCGCCGAGGCGGGCCGATTCCTCGTTCTGCATGGTGCGCAGGAAATGGCGGATCTTGCTGCGCGCCCGGCCGGTCTTGACGTAGGTCAGCCACACCGGATTGGGGCTGGCCTGCGGCGAGGTGATGATCTCGACCAGGTCGCCGTTGCGCAGTTCGCTGCGCAGCGGCGCCAGCTCGTGGTTGATACGCGCCGCCGAGCAGTGGTGGCCGACGTCGGTATGCACGGCGTAGGCGAAGTCGACCACGGTGGCGCCGCTCGGCATGGCCATGATCTTGCCCTTGGGCGTGAAGACATAGACCTCGTCGGGGAACAGGTCGATCTTGACGTTCTCGAAGAACTCGGCCGAATCGCTGCCCTGCATCTCGAGCAGCGACTGCAGCCACTTGTGCGTCTTGACCTGCAGGTCCGCACCGCTCTCCTCGCTGTCCTTGTACAGCCAGTGCGCGGCCACGCCTTCCTGGGCGACGTTGTGCATTTCGCGGGTGCGGATCTGCACTTCGACCGGCGTGCCGTAGGGGCCGATCAGCGTGGTGTGCAGCGACTGGTAGCCGTTGGCCTTGGGAATCGCGATGTAGTCCTTGAACTTGCCGGGCACCGGCTTGTACAGGCTGTGCAGGGCGCCGAGCGCCAGGTAGCAGGTCGGCACGTTGTCGACGACGACGCGGAAGCCGTAGATGTCGAGCACCTGCGAGAAGGACAGTTGCTTGTCCTTCATCTTGCGGAAAATGGAATACAGGCTCTTCTCGCGGCCGAATACTTCGGCGCGCAGGCCGGCGCTGTCGAGCT
The DNA here is from genome assembly GCA_036376995.1 of Azonexus sp. Classification (GTDB taxonomy): domain Bacteria; phylum Pseudomonadota; class Gammaproteobacteria; order Burkholderiales; family Rhodocyclaceae; genus Azonexus. The sequence continues at coordinate 5,035 of DASUZG010000537.1, forward strand.
TGCCCTCGATGCCATCGAGGATCCGCGTCAGCAGTTCGCGGCGATTGCCGCGCGCGGCCTTCAGCGCCCGGGCCAGCACTTCGGCGCGATGCGGATAGATCAGCCGGAAACAGAGGTCCTGCAGTTCGCGGTAGAGCTTGTTCAAGCCCAGGCGCAGCGCGATCGGGGCGTAGATTTCGAGCGTTTCGCGGGCGATCCGGGCGCGCTTGTCGGCACGCATGGCCGACATCGTCTGCAGGTTGTGCTGGCGGTCGGCGAGCTTGATCAGCACGACGCGCAGGTCGCGCGCCATGGCCATCAGCATCTTGCGGAAGTTTTCCGCCTGCGCCTCCTGGTAGGAGGCGAATTCCATCTTGTCGAGCTTCGACAGGCCGTCGACCAGCTCGGCGACTTCCTTGCCGAATTTATCGGCCAGTTCGCGCTTGGTCGCGCCGGTGTCCTCGAGCACGTCGTGGAGCAGCGCGGCGCAGACGGCGTCGGCATCCATGCGCCATTCGACGACGGCGCCGGCAACGGCCAGCGGATGCGTGATGTAGGGCTCGCCCGACATGCGCTTCTGGCTCGCATGGGCGCGGGCGGCAAAGGCGTAGGCCGCCTTGATGCGTTCTACATCGACCGGGGAATGGTAATCGAGACTATCGAGGAAGACCCGGTAGGCGGGTTCCTCGGGAGCGGGCGGCGCAGTTGACGGCAGGGGATCCATCAGGCTTCACCGCCCCGGCTTTCAGGCCTGACCGCGATTGAGGACTTCCAGGCCGATCTTGCCGAGAGCCATTTCGCGCAGCGCGACGACGGTCGGCTTGTGCTTCTCGGCCTCGACCAGCGGCGTCGAGCCATTGGCGATCTGGCGGGCACGGTGGGCGGCGGCCAGGGTCATCTGGAAGCGGTTGGGAATACGTTTCAAGCAATCGTCGACGGTAACGCGGGCCATGTAAAACCTCTAAATCAGATCAATCGTGCGAAAAGGGCGCTGTGCCGGACACGCTGCGCCGCAAAGCTCAGGCGGGAAGCGCGCACGACGGCACGCAGATCATCCAGCGCCTGTTCCAGTTGGTCGTTAATAATAACATAGTCAAATTCCCCGACATGGCGCATCTCCGCCTGCGCCGCGGCCAACCGGCGGGCGATCACTTCGCTGCTGTCGGTGCCGCGCCCGGTCAGGCGGCGGGTCAGTTCGTCCATCGACGGCGGCAGGATGAAGACGCCGATCGCCTGCGGGAATTGCGCGCGCACCTGCTGCGCACCCTGCCAGTCGATCTCCAGCAGCACGTCCCGGCCGGCCTCCAGGCGCTCGGCGATCCAGCGCTGCGAGGTGCCGTAGAAATTGCCGTGCACCTCGGCCCATTCGAGGAAGTCGTGACGCTCGATCATGGCGCGGAAGGTCGCTGCATCGACGAAATGGTATTCGCGGCCGTCCGCCTCACCGGGCCGCGGATCGCGCGTGGTGTAGGAGATGGACAGCTGCACCTCCGGCTCACGTTCGAGCAGCAGGCGCACCAAGGTGGTCTTGCCGGCCCCCGAGGGCGCGG
>DASUZG010000538.1:0-2573 GCA_036376995.1 Azonexus sp.
CTCCATCTCGTCGCCGAAGAGCGGCGGCAGCGAGGCGCGCAGCAGCTCGGGCCGGGAAAGCTCGATCTGATCGGCGGCCGGCTCGGCTGAGGCTTCCGGCGTTTGCACCGGCGCCGGCGCCTTCTCGCGGCTTACCTCCCGCGACGGCTCTGCGAGGACGTGGCCGGCAAACCACCGCCCGCCGGGCTCGCCGGCTGCGTCGAGCGGCTTGGCGGCCAGCCTCGCCCCCTTGTCGGGGTCGTGTGCGAGAATGTCGGCCAGATCGTCATCATCGGCCCCTGCGCCGTTGCCGCCGTTGAGCGCCCCGGCCAACCGGTCTGACAGCAGCGCGTCCAGGCCGGTCGCCGAGCCGAGCGGCGGCAGCTCCGGCAGGACGGGGTCGGCTCTTGCATGACCGTTGCGGCCACTAGAACCGCCATCTCCGGCCAGACTCCTGCGTATCGACGCGATGATCTCCTCCAGGCTTTTCGCCGAGGTCGCATCCGGCTTGCTCATGCCGCACCTCATTCCCAACAGCTCCGTCCGCTTGGGGCCGCCCCTGCCGGGCATGCCTCCTAAACGGAGGAGAATTCGCCTCGCCAGCCTCTGCGCACTCTATAGCGAAGGCCTGCCCGCTGCGCCAGCACACCCCGCCGCACATCGTCCAGGCCGCTGCCCATTGCCCAGGCTATAGCCGGCGCATGGCGGCAATCGGGCCTATTTCACGGGCACGTGGGGGCCTTGGAGCACCTCGCGGCGGCCGTCGGAGTGGGTGATGGAGATGTCGAACCATTTGCGCCGCACGTCGTGATAGTAGGCGTCGGGGTCGTACACCAGGGAGGCCACCGCCAGCTCCTGGGCGTTGAGGCGGCCGATGGTCGACAGGAGGGCGTAGGAGGCCACCACCACGTTGCGCTGGTCGGTGACCAGGTTCACCTCCGAGTTCAAGAGCTCCTGCTCGGCGTTCAACACGTCGAGCAGCGTGCGCTGGCCGACCCGCTCCTCCTCGCGCACGCCGGCCAGAGCGATGCGGTTGGCGTCCACCGCCGTGCGGTCCGATTCCACCGCTGCCTTCGCCGCCTGCAGCTGCGCCCACGCCGTCACCACCCGCTCCTGCACCTCCGTGCGCGCCTGCTCGATCTCCTGCAGCCGCTGGATGTGCGTCTGCTTGGCCTGCCGCACCCGCGCCTGCACCTCCCCGCCCGTGTAGAACGGCACCGTCAGCCGCCCCGTCACCGTCGAGGACTCCAGCGACTCGATGCCGACCGCGGTATCGAAGCGCCGGGTGTAGTCGGCCTCCAGCTGCGCCGAAGGCAGCAGCTCGCCGCGCACCAGGTCGATGGCAAAGCGCGCCGCCTGCTCGCGGTAGAGCGCCCCCACTACGCTCGGGCTCTCGCGCAGCGACACCTCGACGTTCTCCTGCTGCGACTTGCCCGTCAGGTTCGTCGGCCGCGCCTCGACCAGGTTGGACGGCGGGTGGCCGATCACGCGCTCATAGGTAGCGCGGCTGGTCTTCAGGTTGGCGCGCGCCAGATCGAGGGCGGCCACCGCCGCCGCCCGCCGCGCCTGCGCCTGCGCCACGTCCGTGCGCGTCACCTCGCCGACGTTGAAGCGGTCCTGCGTCGCCTTGAGGTCGCGCGTCAGCACCGTCACGTTGTTCTCGCGCAGGCGCACGATCGCGGTGTCGCGCACCACGTCGGAAAAGGCCGTCACCGCCTCCAGCAGCACCAGCTGCTCGGTCAGCCGCAGCGTCTCGCGCCCGGCCCGCACCGTGGCCTCCGCCGTGTTGACCGCGTTCACCGTGCGGAAGCCGCGGAACAAGGGCTGCACCATGCCCACCGAGTAGCCGCGCGGATTGCTCTCGCCGTTGCCGGCCGTCGGCGGCCGCGTGGTCGTGTTCTGGTAGTTGGTATCGGCCGAGCCCGTGATCACCGGGCGGTAACCCGACAGCGCCCGCGGCACCTCCTCGTCGGTCGCCCGCTGCGTCGCCCGAGCCGCGTCCAGCCGAGGGTTGAACTGATACGCCGCCGTCAATGCCTGAAACAGCGTCTCCGCCCGCGCAGGCGGGGCCAGCGCGCACAAGAACATGCCGCACGCGGCTACGCGCATGCTCAAGGCAAAGGCGCCGAGCCTTCGTCTGTCCTGGCTTCTCACGTCGTTCCCTCATTCGAGCGCTGAACAGATACCCCTACCCGTCCGCGCCACGCGCACCCTGGCGGAAAACCTTCAGCCGCGTTCGAAAGGTATCCGCTGATTCGCGCGCTTCAGGCAGTTATTTCACAAGAAGTATCGGCGAAGCGCCAATACAAGGCTTGCCGGCCGAGAATTCCGGGCCGACGTTGCTGACTTTCAACACAGGAAATGGGATTGCGGGATTTCCACAGAGGCGAGCGAGGTCGCCGCGCCGGCGCTCAGAGGGTAAATTCGATCTGTCGGGCAAACCCGGGCAGAGGCCCTGCGCCGGCGTCGAAGACGGGACGGGCATCAAACAGCTTGCCGTTGCGCCGCCAGACCTGGGCCCGGCCAACTCCGCCGCTGGCAATCACGCCGACCAGCCGTCCGCCCTCCTTGAGCTGCCCCAGCAGCGTGTCCGG
>DASUZG010000539.1:0-5862 GCA_036376995.1 Azonexus sp.
GAGGATCGCGTGGCGCTCGGTGGCCATCGACTGGGCGGCGATCTGGGTCAGGTGCATCGAGCGCATCAGCCATTCGCTGGCGACGAAGCGCATCACCAGCTTTTCGCTGTACTGGACGATGAACGGGGCGATCAGCATGGACAGCACCAGCACCGTCAATGCGACCTGCTCGACGGCCTTCGGCATGTGGGCGATTTCGCCGAGCAGCACGAAGCCGAACTCGCCGCCGGCGCACAGCCACAGCGCCGAACGGATGGCGTTGCCGGGCGAGGCGCCGAGGCGCCAGGACAGCAGGCCGATGATCAGGCCCTTGCAGACGAGCAGCGCGGCCAGGCCGAGCAGCACCTGCCACCACAGGCCGACGACGATGTGCAGGTCGAGCTTGACGCCGATGGTGACGAAGAAGAGCCCCATCAGCACGTCGCGGAAAGGCTTGATGTCCTCCTCCACCTGCAGCCGGTACTCCGTTTCCGAGATCAGCATGCCGGCCACGAAGGCGCCGAGGGCCAGCGACAGGCCGGCCATCTGCGTCAGTGCCGCCAGGCCGAGCGTGATCAGCAGCACGTTGAGGATGAACACCTCGGACGACTTGGCGCGGGCGACGAAAGTGAACCACTTGCGCATCAGCTTCTGGCCGAAGACCAGGATCACCGCCAGCACCACGACGGCCTTCAGCAGCGCGACGCCGAGCAGCATCGCGAGGCGCTCCGGCGGCTGGGTCAGCGACGGGATCAGGACCAGCAACGGCACCACGGCTAGGTCCTGGAACAGCAGCACGCCCATGATCTCGCGGCCGTGGGCGGTGTTGAGCTGCAGGCGCTCGGTCAGCAGCTTGGTCAGCACGGCGGTGGACGACATCGCAAAGACGCCGCCGAGCGCCAGCCCGAGTTGCCAGCCGATGCCGAACAACAGGGTCAGCAGCGTCACGAACAGCACCGTGGCCGCCACCTGCAGCAGGCCGAGCCCGAAGACGATGCGCTTCATCGCGTAGAGCTTGGGCAGCGAGAATTCGAGGCCGATGGAGAACATCAGGAAGACGACGCCGAATTCGGCGAGGTATTCCATGCTGTGGATGTCGGACATCAGGTTGAGCGCATGCGGCCCGATGACGCTGCCGACCAGCAGGTAGCCGAGCACGGGCGGCAGGTTGAAGCGGCGGAAAATGACCACGGCCATCACCGACGCGCCAAGCAGCAGAAGGACGAGGAACAGTGCGCTCAAGGGCCTTTTCGCGATTCAGGTATACTCCGGCCATCATAACCGCAGCCCCGCCATGAACCCAAGTCCTTCGACCCCCCGCTACTCCCCGGAACGCGCTCTGGAACTGGGTCGCCGGACACTGGCCATTGAAACGGCCGCGGTCGCGGCGCTGGCCGAGCGCCTCGACGACACCTTCGCCCGTGCCGTCGAACTGATCCTCGCCAGCCGCGGCCGCCTGATCGTCAGCGGCATGGGCAAATCCGGCCATGTCGCCCGCAAGATCGCGGCAACCATGGCCAGCACCGGCACTCCCGCCTATTTCGTCCATCCCGCCGAAGCCAGCCACGGCGACCTCGGCATGATCACCCGCGACGACGTGCTGCTGGCCCTGTCCAATTCCGGCGAGTCGGAAGAGCTGCTGCGCATCGTGCCGCTGATCAAGCGCCAGGGCGCCCGGCTGATCGGCATGACCGGCGTCCCGAACTCGACCCTGGCCCGCGAAGCCGACGTCCATCTCGACGCCGGCGTGGCCCAGGAAGCCTGCCCGCACAACCTGGCGCCGACTGCCAGCACGACCGCCGCGCTGGCCCTCGGCGACGCCTTGGCCATGGCCCTGCTCGATGCCCGCGGCTTCGGCGCGGAAGACTTCGCCCGCTCGCACCCCGGCGGCTCGCTCGGACGCCGCCTGCTGACCCACGTCGCTGACGTGATGCGCCCGGCCGACCGCGTTCCCGCAGTGGCTCCCGAAACCGACATCACCGAGGCCGTGGTCGCCATGTCGCGCGGTGGCCTGGGGCTCGTCTGCATCGTCGATGACGCCAGCCGGCCGCTCGGCATCTTCACCGACGGCGACCTGCGGCGCGCCTTCGAAAAGCGCATCGACCTGCGCCAGGGCAGCATCGCCTCGGTGATGCACCCGGCGCCGCACACCATCGCCGCCGGCCGCCTGGCCGTCGAAGCCGTCGAGATGATGGAGCGCCTGCGCATCAACGCGCTGCTCGTCGCCGATGCCGACGGCCGCCTGGCCGGCGCCCTCAACATGCACGATCTGTTCACCGCCAAGGTCATCTGATGGATGCCCACACCCGCGCCGCCAGCGCGCCCGATCGCACCGCGTGATGAAGCACTGGCAGGGCCAACTCTTTCCGATCATCCTGGTCGCCCTGCTGGCCGGCTTGAGCTTCTGGCTGCAGCGCGCGGTGGACATCGAGGAATCGCGGCGCGACGGCAAGCTGCGGCACGATCCCGACGCCATTGCCGAAAATTTCGTCATCCGCCGCTTCGACGACAACGGCCAGCTCAAGTACCGGCTGACCGCCCCCTATCTGGTGCACTACCCGGACGACGACTCGTCGGAGTTGAGTTCCCCGACCCTCGTCAACTACCGTCCGGACGCCCCGTCGATCACCTTCTCGGCGCTCAACGCCAAGGTCAGCGCCGAAGGCGAGACCATCTTCCTGTGGGACGAGGTCAACGTGCTTCGCGAAGCCACCGCCGAGCGGCCCGCGATGCACGCCCGGATGCCCGATCTCACCGTCCAGCCCGATCTCGGCATCGCCTTCACCAACAGCCCGGTGGAAATCACCATGGGCCAATCCTGGCTCAAGGGCATCGGCGCCCACCTCGACAACAACGTCTCGACGTTCGTCCTGCAATCGCAGATCACGGGCGTCTACATCCGCCCCGGTAAGACACCATGAACGCTCGCCTCGCCGTCCTCGCCATCGCCCTGTTCACCGCCCCGGCTGCCTTCGCCGAACGTGCCGACCGCGACAAGCCGATGCATCTCGAGGCCAGCCGCATCTCGATCGACGATGCGAAGAAAATCCAGATTCTCGAAGGCGACGTCGTGATCACCAAGGGCACGCTGATGATCAAGGCCGACCGCATCGTCGTCACCGAGGACCAGTACGGCTTCCAGAAGGGCACCGCCTTCGCCGGCAAGGGCGGCCTCGCCCGCTTCCGCCAGAAGCGCGAAGGGCGCGACGACTACACCGAAGGCGAAGCCGAGCGCATCGAGTACAACAGCAACAGCGAAATCGCCGAACTGTTCCACCGCGCCTGGGTCAAGAGCGGCGATGACGAAATCCGCGGCGACTACATCTGGTACGACGCGATCAGCGAGAAGTACCTGGTCACCGCCGGCGACAGCCGCAACCCGAAGGCACCGCCGGCGCGCGTGCGGGCGATCATCCAGCCGAAGAGCAGCGGCAGCCAGCCGGACCGGCCGGCAACGCGCGGCGAACAGCTGGAGCTGAAAGGGGCGAACGGCATCACCGCCCCCAATGCACGGCCGTAGTGCATTCCTTGCCGCACCGCCGGAAAAACGCCGCTGCAAAAATGCGAAAAATGCCGACAAATAACTGATTATCAAGTTATTTATATTATCTTGTGCACCGCACAAAATAATTGTTGACAATGTAACAATCATTACTATAATTGAACGCATGGTGCAGTGCAACATCACTGCAACGGTTTGTAACGCCTCGTCAGACCTTTCAATTTAGGAGATTCCCATGAGCTTCACGACCCCCGAGCAATTCGCCGCCGCCAACAAGGCCACCGTCGACTCCCTGCTGTCCGTCGCCAACGCCGCCCTGGCTTCTGCCGAGCGCATCGCCGCCCTGAACCTGAACACCGCCCGCTCGGTCCTGGAAGATTCCGTCTCCGGCACCAAGGCCCTGCTCGGCGCCAAGGACGTCCAGGAAGCCCTGTCGATCCAGGCTTCGCTGGCCCAGCCGAACGTCGAGAAGGCCGTTGCCTACTCGCGCAGCGTCTACGAAATCTCGGCCCAGGCCCAGGAAGAACTGTCGAAGACCATCGAAGCCCAGTTCGGCGGTTTCCAGAAGCAAGTCGCCGACCTGCTGGACAAGGCTGCCAAGTCCGCCCCGGCCGGTTCTGACGTCGCCGTCGCCGCTGTCAAGAGCGCCATCGCCGCCGCCAACTCTGCCTTCGACAACCTGAACAAGGCTGCCAAGCAAGTCGCCGAGATCACCGAAGCCAACGTCGCCGCCGCCACCAACGCGACCGTCAAGGCTGTCGGCCAGACCGCCGCCAAGAAGAGCAAGTAAGTTCTTGCCCCAAGCCCCCGCCTGCCGGCGGGGGCTTTGTTTCATCCGCACCAACCAAACAAATCAGACTGGAGATGATGATGAGCAACCCGAATTTCGAACAACTGGCTGCCGCCCAGAAGGCCAACGCCGAAGTCATGATGTCCCTGCTGCGCACCGCCTTCACCGGCGTCGAGCGCCTGACGGCACTGAACCTGGCCGCCTCCCGCGAGTTCTTCAACAACTCGGTTGCAAACACCCAGCAACTGCTGGCAGCCAAGGACGCCAACGAAGTCGCCAAGCTGAACAGCGAACTGGCCAAGCCGGGCGTCGAAAAAGTCGTCGACTACTCGCGCAACGTCTATGACCTGGTGACCCAGATGCAGAAGGAAATCACCACGGTCATCGAAGCCCAGTACAGCAGCTTCACCAAGAACGCCTCCAGCGCCGTCGAGAAGGCCAAGACCGCCCCGGTCGGCGGCGACGTCTTCGCGGCCACCATGGAATCGATGCTGAACGCCTCGAACAAGGCCTTCGACAACATGAACTCGATGGCCAAGCAGCTGTCGGACATCGCCGAAGCCAACCTGCAGGCTGCCACCAAGGCCGTCGTGCCGGCCGCCAAGAGCAGCGCCACCAGCGCCGCCGCCAAGAAGGCCGCCAGCAAGTAAGCACTCCGACCCCAGCCTCAGCAAAAAAGCCCGCACGATGCGGGCTTTTTCTTTTGGCGCGGCCCGGCCGTTCAGTCCTGGCGGACGTCGGCCCAGGTCGCGCCGGTCAGCTGCTGCAGTTCGGCCGGGGTCAGCGGAAAGACCGAGAACGGCGTGCCGCCGGCCGCCCATATCTGCGCGAAGCGGCGCAGGTCGCCGTCGAGCAGGAGGCGCAGCGGCTGCGCATGGCCGAGCGGGGCGACGCCGCCAATGGCATAGCCGGTCGCCGTGCGGACGAAATCGGCATCGGCACGGCCTGGTTTCTCGCCGACCAGGGCCGCCACCTTGCGCTCGCAGACGCGGTTGTCGCCGCTGGCGACGACCAGGATCGCCTGGCCGCTCTGCTTGCCGCGAAAGACGATGGACTTGGCGATCTCGGCCACCGTGCAGCCGATGGCGGCAGCGGCCTCGGCGCTGGTGCGCGTCGGCTGGTCGAACTCGACGACCGGCGCGGCGAAACCGCGCTCAGTAAGCAATTGCTGGGTGCGCAGCGCGGTCGGATGGGCGGCGGGTTTCATCGGTTTTCCCCTTACGGCCGCCAGGTCCAGGCGATGCCGCGCCGCTCGACTTCGGCGCGAATCTCGGCCATGGCCTGCTCGACTTTTTCCGGCACGCCTTCGACGCCCAGCTCCAGGTGCTTGCGCTCCTTGCCGACCAGCGACGGCAGCGAGAACAGGCGCAGTTCCGGGTAGGCGGCGACGATGCGCTCCATCAGGTCGAGCAGCGCGCTTTCGTAGGCGGCCGGGCCGGTCAGCAGCATGGCCTTCTCAACCTTGTCGCCGAGCGGCCGGAACTCGTCCCGGTAGAAGGTATCGAGCGCCCACTCGATCATCGGATGCGCCATCTGCGGGAAACCCGGCACGAAATAGTGGTCACGGACCATGAAGCCGGGAATGCGGTTG
>DASUZG010000540.1:0-2458 GCA_036376995.1 Azonexus sp.
CATCCCGACCATGGAAGTCTGCGAGCCGTGCCACGGCAGTGGCGCCAAGGCCGGCACCCAGCCGAAGACCTGCCCGACCTGCGGCGGCTCCGGCCAGGTGCGGCTGCAGCAAGGCTTCTTCTCGATCCAGCAGACCTGCCACAAGTGCCACGGCACCGGCCGCTTCATCGCCGATCCGTGCAAGAGCTGCGGCGGCGCCGGGCGCATCAAGCAGCACAAGACGCTGGCGGTGAAGATTCCGGCCGGGGTCGACGAGGGCGATCGCATCCGGCTTGCCGGCGAAGGTGAACACGGCGTCAACGGTGGCCCGCCGGGCGACTTGTACGTGCAGATCCACCTCAAGCAGCACCCGGTGTTCACCCGCGACCACAACGACCTGCATTGCGAGATGCCGATTTCCTTCACCACCGCGGCGCTCGGCGGCGAGATCGAGATCCCGACGCTCGATGGCGCGGCCGGCATCAAGATTCCGGCGGAAACCCAGTCCGGCCGCATCTTCCGCCTGCGCGGCAAGGGCATCAAGGGCGTGCGCAGCCACACCCACGGCGACCTGATGTGCCATGTGGTGGTCGAAACGCCGGTCAACCTGACCGAACGGCAGAAGGAACTGCTGCGCGAACTGGAGGAATCCAGCCGCGACAACGGCGCCAAGCACAACCCCCGCGCCAAGTCCTGGATGGACAAGGTCAAGGAGTTCTTCAACGAGTAAGGCTGACGCCCTGTCCCGCCGAGCCCGCGAAGGGGCGCCGCCATGCGGCGCCCCTTCGTCATTTCCACACTGTTATGGAAATACCCGCACAGCGAAAGCTGCTGCTAGAATTTCCCCGATCACAAAAGGGGAGAGACAAACCATGCGAGTCCTGAAGCGGCTGGCTGCGGCCGGCGCCATTGCCTTCACCGCACTGAATTGCGGCGCCGACCCCGGCGTCACCGACAACAGCATCACCATCGGCATGTCCGCTCCGTTCAGCGGACCGAACGCGGCCTACGGCCTGGACATGCGGCAGACCATCCAGAGCTATTTCGACCAGCTCAACAAGGGCGGCGGCATCAACGGCCGCAAGCTGGAACTGGTCGCCCTCGACGACGGCTACGAAACCGAGCGCACGCTGGCCAACACCAAGACCCTGCTCGGCGAGAAGAACGCCTTCGCGCTGCTCTCCTACTACGGCTCCAGCCCGACCACCGAGGCCATGAACAAGGTCTTCGGCCCGGCCAAGGTGCCGCTGGTCGGCACCATTTCCGGCGCTGCCACGCTGCGCGAGCCGCTCAGCAGCAACCCGAACAGCCGCTACATGTTCAACGTCCGCGCCAGCTATGCCGACGAAACGGAAGCCATCGTCAACCAGCTGGTTTCCTTCGGTCTGAAGAGCATCGCCGTCTTCTACCAGAACGACGGTTTCGGCCAGTCCGGCCTCGACGGGGTCACCGCCGCACTGAAGAAGCACAACCTGACGCCGACGGCGGTCGGCACGGTGGAGCGCAATTCGCTGGAGGTCGGCAAGGCGGTCGAGGCGATCGCCAAGGCCAACCCGCAGGCGGTGGTCATGGTCACGCTGTACAAGCCGACCGCGGCCTTCGTCCAGGCCATGAAGAAGGCCGGCCAGAACCCGATGTTCATGACCCTGTCGCCGGTCGGCACCGAGCAGCTGGCCCAGGAACTGGGCGCCGCCGCCCGCGGCATCGGCGTCTCGCAGGTGGTGCCCTACCCCTGGAACGACACTGCGCCGGTGGTGCGCGAATACCAGAAGCTGGTCGCCAAGCCCGGCACCTATACCTACTACGGCATGGAAGGCTACCTGATGGCACGGACGCTGGTCGAAGGCCTGCGCCGCGCCGGCAAGGACCTGTCCCGGGAAAAACTGCAGAGCGCGCTGGAAAGCATGAACGGCGTCGACTTCGGCGGCTATCGCATCAATTACTCGGCCAACGGCCGGCAAGGCTCGCGCTTCGTCGAACTGACGGTGATCGGTTCCGGCGGGCGCGTGCTGCGCTAGCAAAAACCCGGCACCCAAAAAAAAACGGCCCGTCTGCGGGCCGTTTTCCTTTGCCGGTGGCGCCGCTCAGGCGCGCCGCCAAGTCGTGCCCTGCGGACTGTCGTCGAGCACGATGCCGGCCGCCTTGAGCTCGTCGCGGATACGATCGGCCTCGGCGAAATTGCGCGCCTGCTTGGCCGCAGCTCGCTCGCCGATCAGGCGCTCGATCGCCGCCTCATCCAGCCCGTCGGCCTTGGCGCCACCGCGCAGATAGGCCATCGGTTCGCGCTCGAGCAGGCCGATCACCGCCGCCAGCGCCTTGAGCAGGCCCGCCAGCTCGCCACTGCGCTGGCGATTGACCTCGCCGGCCAACTCGAAGAGCACGGCGATCGCACCGTGCGAATCGAAATCCTCGTTGAGTGCAGCAGCAAAGCGCGCCGCATAGCCATTCTGCCAATCGACCGTCACCACCGTCGGCGGCA
>DASUZG010000541.1:0-2896 GCA_036376995.1 Azonexus sp.
CGGCGGCTACGTGATGCCGGCCTGGTACGACATCATTTCGCTGGAGCCGCACAGCCGGCGCATCGACGAGGCCGGCATCGTCGCCTCGCGCGCCGCCATCCGCCGCCTGATCGAACGCGAGAACGGGCGCGGCATTCCGTCCTCACGCATCTTCCTGGCCGGTTTCTCGCAGGGCGGGGCGGTCGCCTACACCACGGCGCTGACGCATCCCGAGCCGCTGGCCGGCATCATCGCGCTATCCACCTACCTGCCGGTCGAAGCGCTGGTCGCGCGCGAAGCGAGCCCGGCCAATGCCGCGCTGCCGGTGTTCGCCGCGCACGGCAGCCAGGACGATGTGGTCTCGCCGGCGCTCGGCCGGCACGCCCGCGATTTCGTCCTGGCCACTGGCCATGCGGTGGACTGGCGGGAATACCCGATGCCGCATTCGGTCTGCCTCGAGGAAGTCGCGGATATCGGGCAATGGCTGCGCGAGCGCCTGGCATGAGCGGTGTGGTGATGAACCGGGCGGCGCTGGCCGAGGCCGAACTGCCCGACTACCCGGGCATCGTGCTTGCCCAGATCACGCTGGTCACCTCGCCGGAACTGGCGGCGCAGGCCCAGGCGGCGCTGCTGGCGGCCGATGCCATCGGCTTCGATACCGAGTCGAAACCGACTTTCCTCAAGGGCGAGGTTTCGACCGGCCCGCATCTGGTCCAGCTCGCCACCGACGCGCATTGCTGGCTGTTTCCGGTCGCCCGCGCCGGCGATCACGCGGCGCTGCGCGCCATTCTGGAGGCGCCGGCGGTGCTCAAGGTCGGCCTCGGCCTGGGCAACGACCGCAGCGCGCTGCAGGGGCGCCTGGGCATCCGTCTCGAAAATGTCCTCGACCTCGGCGAGAAGCTGCGCGGCCCGGGCCATCGCGGCACGGTCGGCGCCAAGGTGGCGGTCGCCCACTTCTTCGGCCAGCGTCTGCAGAAGTCGAAAAAGACCGGCACCAGCAACTGGGCCAGCCGCACGCTGACGGAACGCCAGCTGCTCTACGCCGCCAACGACGCCCACGTCGCCATCAAGCTCTATCGCGCCTGGCTGCGCACGCAGACCGTCCCGGCCTGAACCTGTTCATCTTTCCCGCAGAAAGCCCCGCTTCATGTCCGCTCCCCTTCCCATCCTGTCCCTGGCCGAAACCCGCGTGCTCGGCACGCTGGTCGAAAAACAGCGCACCGTGCCCGACACCTATCCGCTGTCGCTCAACGCGCTGGCCGCCGGCTGCAACCAGAAGACCAGCCGCCAGCCGGTGCTCGAGCTGAGCGAGGCGGACATCGCGCAGGCCCTCGATGCGTTGAAGGACGCCGGTCTGGCGGTCGAAGTCAGCGGCAGCCGCGTGCCGCGCTTCGAACACCGGCTGGAGAAGACGCTGGCGGTGCCGGGCCAGGCGGCGGCACTGCTGACCGTGCTGATGCTGCGCGGCCCGCAGACGGCTGGCGAGTTGCGCCTCAATTGCGAGCGCCTGCACCGCTTCGCCGATATTTCGGCGGTCGAGGCTTTCCTCGAAGAGTTGGCCGGGCGCGGCCTGGTCGTTGAACTGCCGCGCCTGCCCGGGGCCCGCGAGAACCGTTGGAGCCACCTGTTGAGCGGCCAGCCGGCGAGCGAAGCGGCCGCGGCGAGCGGCCGCGGCGGCCAGGCCGGGCACGACGAACTGACGGCCCGGGTGGCGGCGCTGGAAGCCGAAGTCGGCGAACTGCGCGCGCTGGTCGCCGGGCTGCGCGCCGATCTCGGCGGCTGACGCGGCGGCGGCTCAGTCGGCCAGTTCGATCTGGCCGCTGACGCTCGCCGTGACCTGGCTCTCGCCGGCCTCGATCGGCATCGGCGCGGCTTCCGCCGCCATCATCGTCTTGGCGGCGCGGAACATCGGCACCGGCGGCGGGTGCGAGCCCTGCTGCTGCACGGCGAGCTGCTTGATCTTGTAGGGCTTGCCGAACTGTTCGGCGATCAGGCCGGCGCGCGTGCGAAAGGCGCGGATCGCCTCGCGCGTCGCCTCGTCCTCGGCCGCCGCGCGCGTCGCCGGCGACGGCAGCTGGCTCAAGTGGCCGAGCGCCAGGCGCATCGCCTGCAGCTTGCCGAGCAGTTCCGACATCGTCGGCTGGTCCTTCGCTTCGAGCAGCAGTTCGGAGCGGATGCGCCAGTTCTCCACCTTCTGGTTCGGGCCGTAGACCGGGTAGGTGCTCTGCTGGCCGGTCTTCACCGAGACCGCCGGGTGGCTGCGGATCAATTTGAGCGCCTCGGCGATGTCCTGGTTGATCCGGCGCGCCAGTTCGGCCGGGTTGGCGCCGCTGGCTTCGGCATAGACGCCGGCGCGCAGCAGGTCGTTGGCGGCCGGGCGGCTGGCCTCGGCGCTCAGTTCGATCAGCGGGCCGGCCTGGGCGGTGGCGGACAAGGTCAGCGACAGCAGGACGGCGAGGGGGGCGAGACGCATGGCGGGGAGACTCCGGTCGGGTGTGGATTCAGCGGCGCAGGCGACCGTAGATTACCAGCAGCAGGATGGCGACGACCACCGAGGCGATCAGGCCGGCGCCCTGGCCCGCCTGGTACCAGCCCATGGTCTGGCCGATCAGGCCGGCCAGGAAGGAGCCGGCGACGCCGAGCAGGATCGTGGCGATGAAGCCCATGTTGTCCTGGCCCGGATGCAGGAGCTTGGCGATCACGCCGATGACGAAACCGAGCACGATGGTCCAGACGATACCCATGATCATTCCTCCACGAAAAATGACGGTAGCCGACGGTTCATCTTAGTCCGGCACGGCCTTGCCGTCACGGACGCAACTGCGTCAGCCAGTAGAGCAGGGTGGCGAACAGCCGGTCTGGATCGACCGGCTTGGCGATGTGGTCGTTCATGCCGGCGTCGAGGCAGCGCTGCCGG
>DASUZG010000542.1:0-3526 GCA_036376995.1 Azonexus sp.
CATCGTCGAAGCCATGCGCCCCGACTTTTCCGAAGTCCAGGCCGCCGCCGAAATCCTGATCGCCGCCCAGGACAAGGACTGGGGCCCGATCCAGCACGACGGCAAGCTGCACGACCGGGCTTCCTACCGCTATTACTGGGAGCTGCTCGAGCGCGCCCACGTCACCGGCATGGACGTCCCCGGCGAGGCCAAGAGCCGCTTCTTTGGCTGAGGAACTGCCCATCCTCTGGCGCGACGAGCACATCGTCGTCATTGACAAGCCGCCGAACCTGCTCGTCCATCGCTCGGAAATCGACCGCCACGAGACCCGCTTCGCCATCCAGATATTGCGCGACCAGATCGGCCAGCGCGTCTGGCCGGCGCACCGGCTCGACCGCGGCACCTCGGGCGTGCTGCTGTTCGGACTGAGCCCGGAAATGGCCAGCATCCTCGGCCGGCAGTTCGAAGCCGGCACCGTTGCCAAGCGCTATCTGGCAGTCGTCCGCGGCCATCCGCCGCTGGCCGGCGAAATCGACCACCCGCTGTCGCGCCAGCGTGACGACTATGAATTCCGCGGCGAGCGCAGCAGCGATGAAGCCCAGCCGGCGCTGACCCGCTATCGCCGCCTGGCCACCACCGAACTGCCGGTCGCCGTCGACCGCTATCCGAGCAGCCGCTACGCGCTAGTCGAACTCGAGCCGGTCACCGGCCGGCGCCACCAATTACGCCGGCACCTCAAGCACATCGCCCATCCGATCATCGGCGATGCGACCTACGGCAAGGGCCGGCACAACCGCTATTTCGCCGAGAACCTGGATTGCCGCCGATTGCTGCTGGCCTGCACGGAACTCGGTTTCGCGCACCCGCTCGATGGTCGGCAGCTACAAATGAAAGCGCCAGTATCGGGCGACTTCGCCGCGATACTGGCGCGTTTCGGCTGGCGAGCAGCTCAGTAACCGATCGAGCCTTCGAGTTCCTCGAGGTGCTTCAATTCGCGCTCGAACTCGATCAGATCCTGGCCCAGCGCGTCGCGGGCGGAAACCATGCCGATCGGCGCGCCGCCGGCATCGACCACCGGCACATGGCGGAAACCGCCTTCGGCCATCATGTACAGCGCGTAGGCCAGCGGCTTGTCGGCGGCGATGGTCTGCGGATCCTTGACCATCACCGTGGCCAGCGTCGTCTTGTCGGGATCCAGGCTGGCCGCCAGGATCTTGTTCAGGGCGTCACGCTCGGTAAAGATGCCGGCGATCCGCCCGTCCTCCACCACCACCAGTGCCCCGATGCGCTTCTCGGCCATCAGCTGCGCCGCGGCGCGTACCGTCATGTCCTTGCTGGCGGTGTGCAGGCTGCCGCCGGCGATCACCTCGTTGATCATTCTTCTTTGCATTCATGTCTCCTCTTTGGTTAGGGGGTAAGCCTATTGTGACCAAGTTGGCACAAAAACGCAGCCGGTTCGCCGATTATTTTGCCTTGATGACGACAATCGCGATCACCACGAAGATGATCAGCAAACCGATCAGTTCGATGTTCACGAACACCCGCCGCCCCGCCTAAGGCGCCAGCTCGTAGACGATGTTGAACCGCGCATCGACCTTCGTCTGCTCGATGAAGCCGATGCCGCACGGATTGGCGGCGACCCAGCGGGCCGCCTCCTCGGGCGTGGCGACCTTGGGCAGCGCCTGCATGCGCCCGGAGAAGATCTGCCGCGACCAGTAGGCATTGATCTCGGACAGGTCCTTGCCGACCAGGCGGCGATAGAACTGGCTGCGCGCCGGATTGCTGTCGACCAGATCGACCGGCTGCGCCTCGCGGCCGTTGAAGAACTGCCGGTAGCGACCGAAGAAGATATTGACGACCTCGTTGCGTGTCAGCAGCGCGACGCCGCAACGGGCATTGACGACCACCGCCAGGCTACCGGTGGCCAGCGCCGGCGGCGCGGCCAGCAGCGCCAGCAGCGCGACGAGGGAGCAGGTCGGCAGACGCTTCATGGCCTTCAGAAGACGAAATCCATGGTCAGCGAAAAGACGTCCAGCCGGCCGTCCCAGTCCGGCTGCTCGCGCCGGTACGGGAAGATCGAGCTGGAATCGCCGCGGATGGCATCCCACTGCAGCTTGAAGGCCACGTTGCGCATCGCATCCCAGCGTGCGCCGACGATCACCGTCCCCTGATCGGCATGGGAATCGGCCTGCACCACGGCGACACCGGGATGCACGCTCGCGCCGCGCCGGCGCGAATCGATCCAGGAATAGCCGAGATACGGCGTCACCGAAGCGACCCGGTAGCCGGCCAGCACGTAGCCGCCCCACGAGCTCTCGAAGGCCTTGCTGCCCTGGTCGATGGAATTGAGCAGCACCTGGAATTGCCACGGCCCGCTGTCGTACACCAACCCGAGCGAATAATAGTGGCTGCGCGTGCCGTCGGTCTCCAGGTACTCCAGCGCGCCGCGCGCCTGCCCGGCGGTCAGGTAGGCCGGCACCAGGGCAAAGAAATCCTGGGCGATCGGCAGGTCGCGGTTGAAGCGGATGTTGGCGTAGCTGCCGCGCAGCACCCAGGCGCCGGTCTGATATTCGAGGTAGGCACCCATCAGCGGCGAGCCGCCGATATCCCACTGCCGGTCGGCCAGCGGAATCTTGCCGTCGGCGACACCGTAATAGACCTTGCCGCGCAGCATGTTGTCGGCCACCGGCACGGTCAGCGCGGCATCGGCGCCATCGATGCTGAAGAACGGCAGGAACCAGAAATAATCGCCGGGCGGCCGCACCGTCAGGTAGGAATAGCCGACCTGGCGCGAATCGGCGAGCATGAAGAATTCCGTGCCCAGCCGGCCGAAGCGCAGGCTGAGTGCCGGATTCGGCTCGTACCTGAGATAGGCCGAGGCGATATCCGGCGTGAAGGTGCGGTCGTAGCGATACCGGCTGACACCCTGCACCACCGCCTCGAAGTCCGGATTGATCCGCCAGCTGGCCTGCAGGCCGAAGATGCTGTCGGTCCGCCCGGTCCAGTGGCTGCGGGCACCGCGCGGCTGCGACAGGTCGCGGACGAACTCGACGTCATCGCTGCTGGTGCGCACCGCCCCCAGGGTACCGAAGCCGCCGATCGTGAAATCGCCGGCCTGGCCGGCGGCCGGCCAGGCGCACGCAGCGCCGGCCACGGCCAGCGCCAGGGCGAGGCGGCGCACCGGGCGCGACAGCGATCCGGACAGCTTCGGGAAGAGGGAAATGGCCATGGAGCGGTCAGAAAAAACCCGACGTCAGTCGGGTTTTCGGGGATGGTTCGGGTTGGCTCAGGGGAGCAGCTTCTCCGGCAGTGCCACCTGGTTGTCGGTGCTGAACTGGTAGTCCTTGAAGATGTGCTCGGCGGACAGCATCTGGTAGCTGCCGTCGGCCAGTCGGTGGGTGGTGTCCTTCAGGCGCCAGGTCAGCTGGCCGCAGGTCCAGATCTCGAAGTTGCGCATGTGCGTGCACAGGCAGGTCTTGTCCCACACCTTGACCTTGCGGGCGCCCGGATGGGCGGCCACTTCGCGGTTGTAGGAGGTGATGTAGGC
>DASUZG010000543.1:0-5243 GCA_036376995.1 Azonexus sp.
ATGATCGGTTGTTCCATGTTCTTGTCTTCCTCAACAGTGATCAGCGTGCCTTCCCCTTCGTCCTGGAAGCTGGAAAGAACGCGCAGTTTGACCTTGTACTTGCCGGCGAATTCGACCGAGCGGATCTGCAGCACCTTGGAGCCGAGGCTGGCCATTTCCAGCATTTCCTCGAAGGTGATGGTGTCGAGCTTCTTGGCTTCCGGCACGACACGCGGATCGGTCGTGTAGACGCCGTCGACGTCGGTGTAGATCTGGCACTCGTCGGCCTTCAGCGCAGCCGCCAGGGCGACGCCGGAGGTATCCGAACCACCGCGGCCGAGCGTGGTGATGTTGCCGTCGGCATCGACGCCCTGGAAGCCGGCGACGACGACGACCTTGCCGGCGTCGAGGTCGCGGCGCATGTTCGATTCGTCGATCGACAGGATGCGCGCCTTGGTGAAGGTGCTGTCGGTCAGGACCTTGACCTGGCCACCGGTGTAACTCTTGGCCGGGACACCGATTTCCTTCAGCGCCATCGACAGCAGGCCGATGGTGACCTGTTCGCCGGTGGAACAGATCTGGTCCAGTTCGCGCGGATCGGGATTGGCCTGAATTTCCTTGGCCAGGGCGATCAGCTTGTTGGTTTCGCCGCTCATTGCGGAAACGACCACCACGACCTGGTGGCCCTGCGCGTGGAACTTGGCCACACGCTTGGCAACGTTCTTGATGCGCTCGGGATTGCCGACCGACGTGCCGCCGTACTTTTGAACAATCAACGCCATGGATTTATCCGGTTAAACGTTGGAAACAGGGAAAAAGAGGGGCGAATTCTACCCCAGACCGCCCTCTTTCCCAACAAACAAGACGCCTCAGAGATCGGCCAGCACCCGCAGGTGGGCACCGACGCTGCGGGCCAGCGAGGTCATCACGTAGCCGCCTTCGAGCATCGAGACCATGCGCTTGCCGCACATCTCGCCGGCCAGCTTCTTCAACTGCTCGGTGCACCAGGCGAAGTCCTTTTCGAGCAGCTTGAGGCCGCCCATGTCGTCCTCGTAGTGGCCGTCGAAACCGGCCGAGATGAAGATCATCTGCGGCTTGAATTCCTTCAAACGCGGCATCCACACCTGCTGCACCGCGTCGCGGAATTCCTCGCCGCCGCAACCGGCCGCCAGCGGCACGTTGCACATGTTGGCCGCCGGTTTGTCGGCCCCCGAGTACGGGTAGAAGGGGTGCTGGAAGATGCTGCACATCAGCACCTGCTCGTCGCCGGCAAAACAGTCCTCGGTGCCGTTGCCGTGATGGACGTCGAAATCGATGATGGCGACGCGCTCCAGGCCATGCACTTTCAGGGCATGGCGGGCGGCGACGGCGATGTTGTTGAAGAAGCAGAAGCCCATCGGGTTGCTCTTCTCGGCGTGGTGGCCGGGCGGGCGCACGGCGCAGAAGGCGTTTTCGCACTCGCCGCCGACCACCAGGTCGACCGCCAGGCAGCCGGCCCCGGCCGCGCGCAGGGCGGCCTGCCAGGTATGGGGATTCATCGCCGTATCGGGATCGAGATGGACGATGCCCTGTTCCGGCGAGGCGCGCTTGATGCGCTCGAGGTGGGAGGCCGGATGCACGCGCAGCAACTGCTCGAAGGTAGCCAGCGGCGCGTCGTGGTAGACGAAATAGGCGTCGATGCCCTGGGCGATCAGATGGTCATTGATGGCGGTCAGACGTTGCGGGCATTCCGGGTGATGCGCACCCATGTCATGCAACTGGCAGTCGCGATGGGTGATGAAAGCAGTGGTGGTCACTTGTTGTCTTTCTCTCTCTGCGATCCGGCGCACTCGGCGGCGCAAGTCGTTCCATAATTATGGTCCGATTCGGCCCGGGGCTTCAAGCATTAGAATCCGACACTATAGTCTTCGAGGAATATCCGCATGTTCGGCGCCCCGCTCTCCGGCCGTCCCCGTCCTTTCGCTCCCGTGCTGGCCCGTGCCGACGAAATCATCCTCGGCAAGACGGCGGAAATCCGTCTGGCCGCCGCCTGCCTGCTGGCCGGCGGCCACCTGCTGATCGAGGATCTGCCCGGCCTCGGCAAGACGACACTGGCGCAGACCCTGGCCCGCCTGCTCGGCCTGCAGTTTTCGCGTATCCAGTTCACCAGCGACCTGCTGCCGGCCGACATCACCGGCGTCTCGATCTTCGACCGCGACAACAGTGCCTTCCGCTTCCTGCCCGGCCCGGTCTTCGCGCAACTGATCCTGGCCGACGAGATCAACCGGGCCACGCCGAAAACCCAGAGCGCCCTGCTTGAAGCCATGGAGGAAGGCCAGGTCACCGCCGAGGGCGAAACCCGCCCGCTGCCGCACCCGTTCTTCGTGATCGCCACGCAGAACCCGGCACACCAGATCGGCACTTTTCCGCTGCCCGAGTCGCAACTCGACCGCTTCCTGATGCGCCTCGAACTGGGCTACCCGGACCGCGCCGCCGAGCGCCAGCTGCTGGCCGCCGGCGGCCAGCGCGAACGTCTCGGCCAGCTGGTGCCGCTGCTCGAGGCCAGCGCCCTGCCCGCCCTGCAGCGCGAAGTCGCCGCCGTGCACGCGGCCGGCCCGCTGATCGATTACGTTCAGGCGCTGATCGAAGCCAGCCGCTGCAACCCGGCTTTCCAGCACGGCCTCTCGCCGCGCGCCGGCCTCGGCCTGCTCGCCGCCGCCCGCGCCTGGGCCTGGCTGGCCGGCCGCGACATGGTGCTGCCCGACGACGTGCAGGCGGTACTGCCGGCAGTCGCCCGCCACCGCCTGCGCTCGGCCCAGGGCAGCGGCCACGCCTCGCGCGAGGACATCGCCGCGCTGATCCGCGGCGTCGCCATCCCCTGAGCCTTCCGTGGCCTTGATCGCCACCCTCCGGCAACGCCTGTTCCGCTGGCAGAGCGACGGCACGGCGCCGACCCGGCTCGGCCAGCGGCGCATTTTCATCCTGCCGACCGGTGCCGGGCTGCTGTTCGCCGTCGCCCTGGCGGTGATGCTGATCGGCGCCATCAACTACACGCTGGCGCTCGGCCACGCGCTGGTCTTTCTGCTGGCCGGCATCGCGCTGACCGGCATGGTCCATACCTTTCGCAACCTGCACGGCCTGATCGTCACGCCCGGCCGTGCGGAGCCGGTGTTCGCCGGCGAAACCGCCCATTTCGAGCTGCTGCTCGGCAACGAACGGCCGACGCCCCGGCTGGCGCTGGAACTGGAGGCCGAGCGCGGCGCCGTGCCGACCCATGCCGATATCGCAGGCGGCGAGACGGTGCGCGTCACCATACCGCTGGCCGCGCCACGCCGCGGCTGGCTGGCATTGCCCCGGGTACGCTTGTGGACGCGCTATCCGCTCGGCCTGTTCCGCGCCTGGAGCTACCTGCAGCCGGCGATGAGCTGTCTGGTCTATCCGGCCCCGCTGCCCTCGCCGCTGCCAGCCGCCGCGCCGACGCTGCGCGGCGGCGAGCATGCCGGCGAAGGGGGGGACGCCGATTTCGCCGGTTTTCGCCCGCGCCAGCCGGCCGACTCGCCGCGCCACGTGGCCTGGAAGGCGAGCGCCCGAGACTTCGCCCGGCCCTTGCTGGTCAAGCAATTCGCCGGCGGTGCCCAGGTCGAACTGCGGCTCGACTGGGCGCTGACGGATCCCGGCCTGCCGGTCGACACGCGC
Source organism: Azonexus sp. (assembly GCA_036376995.1). GTDB lineage: Bacteria > Pseudomonadota > Gammaproteobacteria > Burkholderiales > Rhodocyclaceae > Azonexus. Next base: position 3,655 of record DASUZG010000543.1, read on the forward strand.
CTGTCACTGCTTGCCGGCTGGGTGCTGGCGGCCGAGGCGCTGGGCGGCCGCTACGCGCTGCAACTGCCCGGCGCGACGATTCCCGCTGGCTGCGGCGAGACGCACCAGCGCCGCTGCCTGGAAACCCTGGCCCTGTACACGGCATGAGCACACCGGCCCGCGAAGCCCTCGATCATTTCGCCACGCCCTGGCTGTTTCTTGCCGCGGCCGTCACCGTGGCACCACATTTCGCGCACCAGCCGGTCTGGCTGAGCGCTTTCGCCGGCCTGAGCTTCGTCTGGGCCGCCTGGCTGTGGTGGAGCGACCGGCGCCTGCCCGGCCGCTGGCTGCTGATGCTGGTCGTCGCTGGCGGCTGTGCGGCGATCTTCGCTGAATTCCGCAGCCTGTTCGGCCGCGATGCCGGCGTCGCGCTGCTGGTGATGCTGATGGCACTCAAGCTGCTGGAGCTGAAAAGCCGGCGCGACGCAGTGGTCGTCGTCACGCTCGGCTACTTTCTGTTGCTGACCCATTATTTCTATTCGCAAAGCATCGCCACCGGTCTCTGGCTGCTGGCGGCGCTGTGGCTGCTCACCGCCGCACTGATCCGCGTGCATGGCGGGCACGCCGCCACACCCGTCGGCACGCTGCGCCATGCGGCACTCCTCGCCGGCCAGGCCCTGCCGTTCATGCTGGTGCTGTACCTGCTGTTCCCGCGCGTCGCCGGGCCGCTGTGGGGCCTGCCGCAGGATGCGCACGCCGGCCGCACCGGCCTCTCCGAGACGATGGCCCCGGGCAACATCGCCAACCTGGCACGCAGTGGCGAGATCGCCTTCCGCGTGCTGTTCGACGGCACGCCACCGCCGCGCGACCGGCTGTACTGGCGCGGGCCGGTACTGGAGGATTTCGACGGCACGAGCTGGCGCCCCTACTCCGGCACCACGCCGCGCGCCCGGCTCGAATTCCTGGGGCCGCCGCTTGCCTACGAAACGACGCTGGAAGGCCATAACCGGCGCTGGCTGCTGGCCCTCGACGCGCCGGCCGCGCAGCCGGCCGACACCGTGCTGAGCGGCACACTGACCGCCAATGCCCGGCAGCCGATCAGCCATCGCCAGCGCTTTCGCTTCGCCGCCGGGCTCGACTACCGCTTCAATGCCGAGGAAAGCCCGCCGGTGCTGGCGCGCAATCTGCTGCTGCCGCCCGGGCGCAACCCGCGGACCATCGAGCTGGCCCGGGGCTGGAAAACGGCCGGCAGTTCGCCGCAGGCGCTGATCGACCGGGCTCTGGCGCTGTTCGCCAGCCAGTTCTTCTACACCCTGCAACCGCCACTGCTCGGCGAAAACAGCGTGGACGACTTCCTGTTCACCACCCGGCGCGGTTTCTGCGAACACTATGCCGCCGCCTTCGTCGTGCTGATGCGGGCGGCCGGCGTGCCGGCCCGCGTCGTCACCGGCTACCAGGGCGGCGAGCGCAATCCGGTCGACGGCTACCTGGTGGTCCGCCAGTCCGATGCCCATGCCTGGGCCGAAGTCTGGCTGGCCGACCGCGGCTGGGTGCGCGTCGATCCGACGGCTGCCGTGTCGCCGGCGCGCATCGAAACCGGCCTGGCCGAC
>DASUZG010000544.1:0-2287 GCA_036376995.1 Azonexus sp.
ATCGCGAACTGGCCAAGGAGCAGCACGGCGGTGATCAGGTCGTTGATGACCAGCACCGATTCGTAGATCGGGATGAAGGCCCAGACCGGCGTCAGCGGCTGCCGGGCGAACGGCGCCAGCAGCACGAAGGTGGCGAGCGACAGCAGCGCGACGACGCACGCCAGGCGCCGCTGTTTGCGGCCAGCCACCAGGGTGGTCAGGAATATCGGGTTATCAGGCATCGATCGATCACCACGGTTCCCCATGCTGCGGCCATCGGCCAGGCGCTGCCGGGAGAAGGGTCGTTGAACAAAAAGGTCCTGCCTGTGTTCTTTCACTATCCGACAGGTTGCCTTCGGGAAAGTGCCGGGAAATCATACGTCATTCAATATTAGGCCAACTGGGAAGGATGTGGGCATAGCTCAAGCCGGCCGAACTTGCACCCGGCCGGCGCGGTCCAACTCTCTGTCAGTGTCGAGGTCAAGCGATGCCGCACATCCTGCAGCTTCCTCCCGCGGTCCGTGCCGGACTGCATGCCCAGGCAGCGGCCGGTTATCCGGCGGAAGCCTGCGGCCTGCTGCTCGGCGTGGACAGCGACGGGCAGTGCCGGGTGGCGCGCCAGCATCCGGCGCACAACCTGAACCGCGAGCGCGCCGGCGACCGTTTCGAACTCGATCCGCAGGATTACCTGGCGGCCGAGGCAGCGGCCACGGCCGCCGGCATGGCGGTGGTCGGCATCTGGCACAGCCATCCCGACCATCCGGCGCGACCCAGCGAGACGGACCGGGCGCTGGCCTGGCCCGGCTGGTCCTACGTGATCCTCGCGGTGCACGGCGGCGAGGTCGTCGATCTGCGCTCGTGGCGGCTGGCCGGCGAGGATTTCTGCGAAGAGGAGGTCCGCCATGGTTGAACGGATCGAGGATTTGGTCACCATCCGCATTCCGACGCCGCTGCGCAGCTATACCGGCGGCGCCGCCGAGGTCGCGCTCGAGGCGGCGAATGTCGGCGAGGCCCTGCGGCGGCTCGGCGAAAGCCATCCCGGCATACTCGAGCGGGTGCTGGCGGCCGACGGCAGCCTGCGCCCCTTCGTCAATGTCTATCTCGGCGCCGACAACATCCGCGTGCTGCACGGCCTGGTCACGCCGCTGCGGCCGGGCGCCGTGCTGGCCATCGTGCCGGCGGTGGCCGGCGGCGCCGGCGGCAAGGAGCGGCGGCTGGCCGAGTTGCGCGCCAGCATCGCCGAGTTGACGCCGAGCGAGGCGCGGCAGCGCCAGGCTGACGGCGCCGTGCTGATCGACGTGCGCGAGCCGGACGAAGTGGCGCAGGGCAGTCCGCCGGGCGCGCTGCGCCTGAACCGCGGCTTTCTCGAACTGCGCGTCGAGGGCCTGCTGACCGACTACGGGCGGCCGCTGATCACCCTGTGCGGCGGCGGCGTGCGTTCGCTGTTCGCCGCCGAGGCGCTGCAGCAGCTCGGTTACCGCGAGGTGGCCTCGGTGCTCGGCGGCTACGCCCGCTGGCAGGCCGAGGGCCTGCCCAGCGAGCGGCCGCAGCAGTTGAGCGGCGACGAGCGCGAACGTTACCGCCGCCACCTGGCCATGCCGGAAGTCGGCGAGGCCGGCCAGGCCCGGCTGCGTGACAGCAAGGTGCTGCTGGTCGGCGCCGGCGGCCTCGGTTGCCCGGCGGCGCTGTACCTGGCGGCGGCCGGCGTCGGCACGCTCGGCCTGGTCGACGACGACCGCGTCGAACTGAGCAACCTGCAGCGCCAGGTGCTCCACACCCAGGGGCGGATCGGCCAGCTGAAGGTTGATTCGGCGCGTGCCAGCCTGCTGGCGATCAACCCGGGCATCCGCATCGAAAGCCATGCCGAGCGCCTGTCCAGCGCCAACGTCGAGCACATCTTCGCCGGCTACGACCTGGTGGTGGACGGCTCGGACAATTTCGCCACCCGCTACCTGGTCAACGACGCCTGCGTCCGCCTGGAAATGCCCAACATCCACGGCTCGGTGTACCGCTTCGAAGGCCAGGTCACCGTTTTCTGGCCGGCCTGCCCGGGGCGCCGCGGTCCGTGCTACCGCTGCCTCTACCCCGAGCCGCCGCCGCCCGACCTGGCGCCGTCCTGTGCCGAGGCCGGCGTGCTCGGCGTGCTGCCCGGCATCGTCGGCCTGCTGCAGGCCACCGAGGCGATCAAGATCCTGCTCGGCATCGGCGAGCCGCTGGTCGGCCGGCTGCTGTGCTACGACGCCTTGCCCGGCCGCTTCAGCGAATATTCGCTGCATTACGATCCGCTGTGCGCCTATTGCGGCGATCA
>DASUZG010000545.1:0-3225 GCA_036376995.1 Azonexus sp.
TAAAAAACAAGCAATGCTGAATCTGTTCCTGTTGGCCGGCCGATGCTCTACTGGACCCGTTTACCAATCAGGAGCATCACCATGAACAAGCCGGTCAGCAAGGTTCGCGAAGCCAAGCTGGAGCTATACCGCAAGCAGGGAAAAATCCACGCCCGCGCCGTCGACGGCCGCTTCAACCGCTGGCGCTGGGCGCTGGTGTGGCTGACCCAGGCCATCTTCTACGGCGCCTGCTGGCTGAGCTGGGAGAGTAACGGCAGCAGCCGCCAGGCGATCCTGTTCGACATCGCGCACGAGAAACTGTACCTGTTCGGCCTGGTGCTGTGGCCGCAGGACGCGCTGCTGCTGGCTGTCGTGCTGATCCTCGCGGCGACCGGTTTGTTTCTCGTCACGGCGCTGGCCGGCCGGCTGTTCTGCGGCTTTCTTTGTCCGCAGACGGTCTATACGACGATCTTCACCTGGATCGAGGCCAGGGTCGAAGGCGATCATCTGGCGCGCCTGAAACTCGACCGCAGTCCGCCGGGTGCCGCCAAGTTCGCCCGCAAGGCCGTCAAGCACGGGTTGTGGGCGCTCGTCGCCGGGTGGACGGCGATCACCTTCGTCGGCTACTTCACGCCGATCCGCGAGTTGCTGCCCAGCCTCGCCGCGCTGCGCACCGGGCCGTGGGAAGCCTTCTGGCTGATCTTCTACGGCGCCTTCACCTACGTCCAGGCGGGGCTTGCCCGCGAGGCGGTGTGCCAGCACATGTGCCCCTATTCGCGCTTCCAGGGCGTGATGTTCGACCCGACTACGGCCACCGTCGCCTACGACCGTCAGCGCGGCGAACCGCGCAGCGCCCGCCGCCAGGGGGGCAGCGGCGGCGATTGCGTCGATTGCGGCATTTGCGTCGAAGTCTGCCCGACCGGCATCGACATCCGCGACGGCCTGCAATACCAGTGCATCAACTGCGGTCTGTGCATCGACGCCTGCGATCAGGTCATGGACCGCGTCGGCGCGCCGAGCGGCCTGATCCGCTTTGCGTCGGAAGCCGAACTGGCCGGCGCACCGAAGCCGACCGGCTTCGGCGCCCGGCCGCGGGTGGCGGTCTATGCGGCCCTGCTGCTGGCCTTCTCCGGCCTCGGCGGCTGGCTGCTGGCCGAGCGTTCGCTGCTGCTGGTCGACGTGCTGCGCGACCGCGGCGCGCTGGCCCGCGAAAGCGCCGACGGCCGGATCGAGAATGCCTATACGCTGAAGCTGATGAATCTCGACGATGCGCCGCGCCACTTCCGGGTCGCCGTCAGCGGCCTGCCCGGTGTGGAAATCGTCGGCGCCGACCGTTTCGCCGTCGAGCCGGGCAGCATCCGCCCGGTGACGCTGACGGTGGCGGCGCCCAATGACGGTGAGTCGGGCATCCGGCCGATCGCCTTCGAGATCGCGGCCGAGCACGATGCGGCCACCCGCGTCCGGGAGAGGAGCAGCTTCGTGCTACCCTGAAGTGCTATGAGTCATTCTGCAAAACCCCGCCGGCCGCTGGCCAATCCGCTCGATGCCAGTCTTCCCGTCTGGCGCGACGGGCGGGGCGAACCGCTCGCCTGCATCGAGAAGATCCGGGTGATGAACGACAATTTCGCCGAATTGCGCCAGGCGCTGATCGATGCGCTCGAAGACGGCATCCTGATGGGCGCCGACGAAGCCAGCCTGCGTGCCTGCTTCGCGGCACTGGCCGCCGAAGTGCCGCTCGGCGTGACGGCGCGGCCCCCGGCGGGCGCCGCGCCGGACCCGGAAAAGCCCGATCAGCGGTAGACCAGGACCGGCACCTTGGAGTGCGTCAGGACCTTGTTGGTCTCGCTGCCGAGCAGGAAGCCGCTGATGCCGCGGCGGCCGTGCGAAGCCATGAAGATCAGGTCGCAGCCTGATTTCTCGGCGGCCTCGATGATCGCCTCGTAAGGCACGTCGCTGGTGGCGGCGACGATGTCGCAGGCGACGCCGGCCTCGGCGCACATCGCCTGCACTTCGCCGAGGTACTGGCTGGCCTGCTGCTCGGCCATTTCGGCGAACTTTTCCGGCGTCGTCGGGTCGATCAGCGCACCTTCACCGAAATAGGCGATCGGATACTCGGGTTTGGCGAAGAAGGCCGTGATGCGGGCACCGGCTTCGCGGGCAAAGGCGACGGCCCGGCGGGCGGTAGCTTGCGACAACTCCGAGCCATCGGTCGGAACGAGGATGTGCTTGAACATGGTCTACCTCCTGAAACGGTCTGCTGGCGTTGCTTTCCGCCTGGTTCAAGACCATGCTACGCCAACTCGCGAGGATTTCAAACATGCCTCCGGGCTGTGCCGGAACCGGCGGCGACCCGGGCGGGCGCCGCTCCCCGGCCTGCTAATCCCCCTGTAAGATATCAGGGCATTCCCCGCAGAAAGAGGTAACAAAAATGTCGGCAACTTCATCGACCAAGAACGGCGGCATCGACATGCACCACCAGAGTCCGCTGGAAGCGCTCGGCGGCTCGGTGAGCAAGGCGCTCGATCCCTATGGCGTGACCACGTCGCTGCTCAATGCGCAGATGGCGTGGATGCTGCATCCGCAGGAACTGTCGCGGGCCCTGCACGCGTTGTCGTCCGACCTCGTCGCGCTGCAGTCGCACGTAATGCGCCGGGCCCTGGGCGTGCCGTCGGCCGACGTCATCAAGCCCAATGCCGACGATGCCCGCTTCGCCGACCCGATCTGGACCGACTCGGCCAGCTGGGACATCATCAAGGAGTGGTACCTGGCCTTCACCCGCCATCTCGAGGACATGGCCTTCGAGACGCCGGGGCTGGCGGACAAGGAGCGCCGGCGCTCCGCCTTCTGGCTGCGCAACTGGCTGAACATGGTGGCGCCGCCCAATTTCTTCTGGCTCAACCCGGTCGCCATGCGCCGCTTCGTCGAGAGCAACGGCGAAAGCCTGAAGCAGGGCTGGCTCAACCTGCAGCGCGACATCAAGGCCAAGAACATCCTGATGGTCGAGCCGGATGCCTTCACGGTCGGCAAGGACCTGGCGACGACGCCGGGCAAGGTGGTGTTTCGCAACCGCCTGTTCGAACTGCTCCACTACGCGCCGACCACCGAGCAGGTGCGGGCGATGCCGATCGTCATCACCACGCCGTGGATCAACAAGTTCTACATCCTCGACCTGACGGCCAAGAAGAGCATGGTCAAGCACCTGACCGACCAGGGCTTCTCGGTGTTCATTACCAGCTGGAAGAACCC
>DASUZG010000546.1:0-5203 GCA_036376995.1 Azonexus sp.
GGCGTCGGCGGGATGGTCGAGGGGAAGCTTGAGTTCGGTCAGTCTGAGCATGCGGCGAAATCCGGGTGGCGGGGCGGCAAAATGCCCCGGCGGCAAGGGCGCCATTCTACCCCGGCCGTGTCCCGGCCGCCGGCGACGGCCTTGGCACCTAGGTAATCACCTCGTTCCCCCGGCGCGCCGCGCCCCGTAAGCTGTTGCCTGATACAAAAAAGAAAAAATCGGGTCAGGCAATGGATCAAATGGATGGCGCCAAGTCGGGTGCGCCGAGCTGCAATCTCGACTTTCTGGAAACCAGCCTTGGGCGCAACCGGAATACGGCGCTACGTCTGGTCAGCCTGTTCCTCGACAGTTACCCGCATCTGCTGCGCCGCCTCGACGAGGCGCTGGCCGCCGACGATCTGGAACGCCTGCGTCAGGTGGTGCACGACATCCGCGGCAACTGCGTGCTGTTTTCGGCGCAGGAATGCCTGGCGCTGACGGTCCGGATGGAGAATGCGCTGCGCTTGGCCCTCGGCTCCCCGGGTCGCAGAGGCGATGGAACCGACTGGCTTGCCGAGGTCGCCGCATTGCGCTGCGCGCTGGAGCGCATGGTGGTCGAACTAAAGGATTATCTGGTGGACAGCGCGTCGCGCTGAGGCGTTCAGGAAACGATCCCGGCCTGGATGGCGAAGCGGGTCAGCGCAGTTACCTCATGTACTCCGAGGCGCTCCATCAACCGGGCACGATGGAATTCGACGGTTTTCGGGCTGATGCCCAGGCTGCGGGCGATTTCCTTGGTCGTCCGGCCGGAGGCCACCAGGCGCAGGATTTCCGCCTGACGCTTGGTCAGGTTGTTGCCACCGCTGTGCAGGCCCGGGCGTTTGCGGGCTTCCATGATCGACAGCAGTTTCGGTGACAGATAACGCGCGCCGTTCATCACCGCGGCCATGGCCGCCTTCAGTTCCTCAAGCAGGAAATCCTTGTGCAGGTAACCGTCGGCGCCGGCAGCGAAAGCCTGGTCGATGGTCTGCGGGCTGTCGATGCCGGACAGCATCAGGATTCGCGGCTTGTGTTCACGGCGCGAGAGTTCGGCGCTGACCTCGATGCCGCTCATGCCTGGCATCGCAATGTCGAGCAGGACGATGTCCGGCCGCTGGCGACCGATCTCGACGAGCGCCGTGGCGCCATCCACACACTCGGCCGTCACCTCGCATCCCGGCAGGGTTTCGAGGAGCGCGCGGATGCCGGCCCGAACAAGCAGTTGGTCGTCAGCGAGAATGATGCGGGTCGTGTCCATGAGCAAAGCTTACGCCAAAAATGTCATAAACGTGCGAGCACATGGTGTGTATGGGAAAGTCATTTTTCGGCCGAATTCCGGCGGTGCGGCCGCGGCAGCGTCCGCGTCTCGCCATGCCGCAACATCCACAGCCGCTGCTCGTCCAGCCGGTGCTTGCGCAGGGCGGTCAGCACGTCGAGCGGCGGCTGGTCGAAGGCTTCCTGCGTCAGCTCGAAGGTGCCCCAGTGCACGCCGATGGCCTGGCCGGCCTCGACGTCGAGCAGGATGCGCACGGCATCGTCGGGATTGACGTGCTGCGGCGCCATGAAGTCGCGCGGCAGGTAGGCGCCGACCGGCACGGCCAGCAGGTCGATGGCGCCCAGGCGGCGGCGGATTTCGCGAAAGTCGCCTGAGTAGCCGGTGTCGCCGGTGTAGAGGAAGCGCCAGGTATCGGCGCCGCTGCCGGATTCGATCAGGAAGCCGCCCCACAGCGTGGCGTTGGTGTCGAAGGACGTGCGTTTGCTCCAGTGCTGCGCCGGCGTGAAATGCACGCGCAGCGGGCCGTCGGCGAGTTCGTCCCACCAGTCGAGTTCGGTGACGTTGGCGATGCCGCGCTCGTCGAACCAGCGCTTGAGGCCGAGCGGCACCAGGAAGCGCGGGCGCTGCCCGGCGGCCAGCAGGCGGACGATGGTGGGTTCGTCGAGATGGTCGTAGTGATTGTGCGAGATCAGCACCAGATCGATCGGCGGCAGCTCTTCCGGCTGCAGCGGTGCCGGCACCCGGCGCGGCGCCGAGAGCAGGCGCAGCGGGCCGGCGAAATCGGCCAGTTGCGGATCGATCAGGATGTTCCGGCCGTCCAGTTGCAGCAGCAGGCTGGCGTGGCCCAGCCAGGTGATACGCGGCGTCGTGCTCCGGTCGCGCAGCAAGGCGTGATCGACGGCCACGCTCCAGTCGCGGGCGAACTGCGGGTAGCCGCCGGCCGGCGGCGCGAGCGGACGAAAGTCGCCGCGCCAGCGCCGCCACAGGGTGTCGTACCAGGGCAGGGTGCCGATGCTGCGGCTGCTGTCGCTGTTGACGAAGCCGTCCGGCCGGTGATGGGGACGGGTCGGGTCGTAATGCGGGTTGACTGTTGTGCAGGCGCCCAGCAGGAGGCCGGCGGCGAGCAGCAGGGCAGCGGCGCTCCTCATCGGGCCAGGGCTGCGCGCATCGCGGCGACCAGCACGGCCGGATCTTCGGCGCCGACCACGACGCGGGCGTGGTCGACGATGAAGGTCGGCACCATGGCAATGCCCAGCGCCCGCAACCGGCGCTCATCGGCGCGCACGGCAACGGCATCCTCGCCACTGGCCATCTGCTGCGCCCATTCGTCGGCGGGGTAGCCGCATTCCGTGGCGATGCGGCGCAGCGTTGCCGGGTCGCCGACGGCTTCGCCGTGCTGGAACTGGGCGACGAACAGGCGCTCGACCAGGGCGTCGGCGTTGCGGCGTTGCTGTGCCCAGTGAATCAGGCGATGGGCGAGCAGGGTGTTGGCGCGCGACGGAATCCGCTCGAAGGCGAAATCGACGCCGTAGGGACGGCCACCAGCGCGGACCCGTTCGAACAGCGCCTCGACCGCCGCGCGGCTGCCGAATTTCCGTTCCAGGAAGGGCAAGTAAGGTTCGCCTTCCGGCGGCGTGTCCGGGTTCAGGAAAAACGGCCGCCAGCAGGTTGTCACGACCACTGCGGGCTGCTCGCAGCGCAGCGCGGCGATGGCCGTTTCGAGACGGCGCTTGCCGATGAAGCACCAGGGACAGACGATGTCGGCGACGATGTCGATGGTCAGCATGGCATGTTCGAGGCGAGGGCGATGTGGTCCAGACTGGCGGTGCTGCCGAAGGTTCCGCCCGGGGTCAGGCGGCGCGGCTGCGGGCGAAGGCCGGCAGGGTGATGTGAAATCGCATGGCCAGCAGACGCAGCAGCAGCACGATGCCCATCGCCAGCCAGCTGGCGGTGACCGACGGCAGGCCGAGTTCCTGCAGTCCGATCAGTGCCAGGGCGCCAACCCAGGCGGCCGAGGCATACAACTCACCCTTGAGAAAGACCAGCGGCACGTCGTTGCACAAAATGTCGCGCAGGATGCCGCCGACGACGCCGGTGATCATCCCCATCAGGCTGGCGACCAGCCAGGGCGCGTGCCACTGCAGCGCGACCTGGGTGCCGACGATGGTGAACAGCGCGAGGCCGATGGCATCCGGGAGCAGGAACAGCTTCGGCGGCACGATCAGGGCGCGGGCGACGAAGAAGGCCAGGATGGCGGTGGCCAGCGCCGCGGCAAGGTAGGTCTGGTCGACGACCCAGAATACGTTGCGGTCGAGCAGCAGGTCGCGGATGGTGCCGCCGCCGAGCGCCGTGACCACGCCGACCAGTGTGGCGCCAACCAGGTCCATCTGCTTGCGGCCGGCATCGAGCACGCCGGTCAGGGCGTTGACCGCGACGGCGGCCATGCCGACCCAGTAGAGCAGGGCGTCCATGCCCACTTCAGCGGACCCGCTCCTTCATGGCCCGCTGCGCTTCGCGCTTCGAATCCTTTTCCAGCTCGTCGGCGCGCTTGTCGTGCTGCTTCTTGCCCTTGGCCAGGCCGATTTCCAGCTTGATGCGGCCGCGCAGGAAATGCAGATCGAGCGGCACCAGCGCATAGCCGGCACGTTCGACCTTGCCGATCAGTTTCATGATTTCACGGCCGTGCAGCAGCAGCTTGCGCGTGCGCACCGGGTCGTGGTGGTCGTGCGTCGAGGCGGTGGCCAGCGGCGAGATGTGCATGCCGATCAGGAAAATCTCGCCATTCTTGATGATGACGTAGGATTCCTTGATGTTCATGCGCCCGGCCCGGATGGCCTTGACTTCCCATCCCTGGAGGGCGATCCCGGCCTCGAACTTCTCCTCGATGAAGTAGTCGTGAAAGGCTTTTTTGTTGACCGTGATGCTCATGCCGCAAGTGATCCATTAAAATCTCGATTTTACAGGATACCCGAACGCCGCCGACGCATGGCCCAGGTTGAAAAGACAGTACTGATCGAGCAGTCCGCCGAGCGCATGTTCGAGCTGGTCGACCGCTGCGAGGACTACCCGCTGTTCCTGCCCTGGTGCAGCAGTACCGAGCTGAAATTCCGCGACCCGGCCAAGACCGTGGCGACGCTGCATATCAACTACCATGCCGTGAAGTCCTGCTTCACCACGGAAAACGACAAGGAATTCCCGTCGCTGATGAAGATTCGCCTGATCGACGGGCCGTTCAAGCGTCTCGAAGGCTCATGGCATTTCCGCGCCCTGGCCGAGAATGCCTGCAAGATCGAATTCCGCCTGCATTACGAGTTTTCCAGCAAGCTGTTCGAGAAGGTCATCGGGCCGGTTTTCGGGCATATCGCCAACACTTTCGTCGACGCCTTCGTCCGCCGGGCGGCGCAGGTTTATGGAGCCGCCCATGGCTGAAATGCTCAATATCGAAGTCTGCTATGCGCTGGCCGCCAAGCAGGAGGTCGTCCGTCTGCAACTGCCCGAGGGGACGACGCTGGGGCAGGCGCTGGAAGCCTCGGGCCTGCTGGCCAAGTACCCGGACATCGACCTGAAGAAGAACAAGTTCGGCATCTACGCCAAGCTGTCGAAGCCCGATGCGCCATTGCGCGACCATGATCGCGTCGAGATCTACCGGCCGCTGATCGCCGATCCCAAGGAAGTCCGCAAGCAGCGCGCAGCCGAGGGCAAGGTCATGAAAAAAGGCGCCGGCGATGCCGACGCCGTCGAAGGCTGAGCGCCGCCTTCCCTATTTGCAGGCTTCCGCCATGTTCTGGCGGACGCGTTCGATTTCCTGCTGGCGCTGGGCGTTGTCGATCAACTGGCGTTCGCCCTTGTCGTCGAGCATCGTCACCGGTTGCTTGCTTTCCAGGGCGGCCAGGTTGCGCCGGGCGTTTT
>DASUZG010000547.1:0-2788 GCA_036376995.1 Azonexus sp.
CCGGCGGCGACGATGGCCGGCCAATTCTCCGGATGGGCACGCTGCAGCTCGGCCAGCCACCAGGCCGGATGCTGGCTGCCGGCCAGCGGATCGGCAGCCAGTGCGGCGAGCAGTTCGGCTTCGCGACGCAGGTAATTGCGCAGCACGCCGTTGACCAGGCCGCCAAAGCGCCCGCCGGCCAGTTCCCCGGCCGCCCGCACCGCCTGATCGACGACGGTATGCGCAGCCTCGGGCCGGGTTTCCAGGCGGTACAGCGCAACCAGCAACAGGCAGCGGATATCCTCGGCCGTCAGCGGATGGCTGAGCAGCTGGCCGAGCAGGAAATCGCCGCGGCCGTAGCGGCGCAGGCTGCCATAGACGAGATCCTGGACCGCCGGCCGGGCGATGGCCTCGACGCGGCCGAGCTGGCCGTCGGCCAGGCTCTGGCCGCCGAGCACGGCGAGGTGGATACGGGCCGCCTGCAACAGGGCAAAGGCGAGGGAATCGGGAGGCAAACGGGACATAGGCCGCGATTATCGCACGCGGCATAATGTGCCCATGCAGCGTTTCCTGATCTTCCTGTGCCTCCTGTCGTGCAGCCTGCCGGCCGCCGCCTGGAACGGAGCCGGCCATCGCCTGGTCGCCGTGATCGCCTGGCAGCAGCTGTCGGCACCGACCCGCCAGGTGGTCAGCGCCGCCCTCGCCGACCATCCCGATTACGGGCGCTGGCGCGAACGCGCCGGCGGTCACGGCGACGCGGCGATCTTCGCCGAGGCTGCGACCTGGGCCGACAGCATCCGCAACGACCCGCGCTACTACGACGAACACCGTGGCGAGCCGACGCCGCCGCTGGCCGGCCGCTTCGACACGCGCCGGCACAAGGCCTGGCACTACGTCGATCTCGACGCCGCCGGCCGCCCGGTCAAGGGCGAGCTCGACCGCCAGGTCGCGCGCCTGAGCCGCCTGCTCGGCGCCGCCGGCGACCCGGCCGAATTGACCTATGCCCTGCCCTGGCTGGCCCATCTGGTCGCCGACCTGCACCAGCCGCTGCACGTCGGCCGGGCCGACGACGACGGCGGCACGCGCTACGCCATCGAAAATCCGTTCAAGCGCGGCCAGCCGTTCACCACGCTGCACGCCTACTGGGACGACCTGCCCGGGCCGTCGTCGCTACGCGGCCGCCGCCTGCAGCGCGAGGCCGCCCGGCTGCTGGCCATCCACCGGCCGCCGGCGCAGGGCGACGCCGACCTGTGGCGCGAGGAAAGCCGGCACCTGCATAGCGGCGCCTACCCGCGCCAGGCCGGCAGCCTGCTGCCGATCATCGACGAGGCGTTCGAGCGCCAGGCCCGGGCCACCGCCGAGCGGCGCTTGGCCGAGGCCGGCTACCGCCTTGGCCGTCTGCTCGAAGCCCGGCTGTCGCCGCGCGTTTCACGTGAAACGCCCTAGAATCGCGGCATGAACGGACTGCACCTGCTCGCCGACCTGCACGACTGCCGCTGCGCGCCGGCCCGGCTGCTCGATGCGCCGGCGCTGGAACGTTTCTGCGTCGACGCCTGCCGGCGCCACGGCCTGACGGTGGTCGGCCAACTGTTCCATGCCTTTCGCGATGCCGCGGGGGCGCCGGCCGGAGTCACCGGTACCGTGGTGCTGGCCGAATCGCATCTGGCGGTGCACACCTGGCCGGAAATCGGCAGCGTCACGCTCGATGTTTATGTCTGCAATTTCAGCGGCGACAACAGCGCCCGGGCCGAAGCCCTGTTCGCCGACGTGGTCGGCGCCTTCGCCCCGACCCGCCTGGAGCGCCAGGCGGTGCGCCGCGGCAGTCCGGCCGCGGCCTGACGCGCGCGGCGCCGCTCAGTCCGCCAGATCGAAGCGCGCGCCGACCGGCAGCGGATGGCCGGCGAGGAACTGCTGCACCGGCAGGCGCTTGCCGCCGGCCTTCTGCAATTCACTGACAGCCAGCGCGCCGTCACCGCAGGCGACGACGACCTGCTGGCGATCGACGGAGAGGATCGTTCCCGGCACACCGCTGCCGGCCACCGGCACGGCCCGCCACAATTTGACCGGCTGCCCGGCAAAACGGGCCTGGGCACCGGGAAAGGGGTTGAAGGCGCGCAGGTGGCGGTCGAGTTCGGCCGCCGGCCGGGTCCAGTCGATGGCCGCCTCGGCCTTCTCGATCTTGTGCGCATAGGTCACGCCGTCGCCGGGCTGGGCTTCGGCCGGCAGCGGCAGGCGGCCCAGCGCCGCGACGACGAGCCGGGCACCCTGCGCCGTCAGCTTGTCGTGCAGCGTCGCCGCCGTGTCGTCGGCGGCAATGGGCAGCGCTTCGCGCAACAGCACCGGCCCGGTATCGAGGCCGGCTTCCATCTGCATGATGCAGACCCCGGTCTCCGCATCGCCGGCCAGCAACGCCCGCTGGATCGGCGCCGCGCCGCGCCAGCGCGGCAGCAGCGACGCGTGGATGTTGAGGCAGCCGAAGCGCGGCAGGTCGAGCACGGCCTGCGGCAGGATCAGCCCGTAGGCGGCGACGACCATGACTTCGGCGCCGACCGCGGCGACGCGGGCCTGCGCCTCGCCATCCTTCAGTGTCGGCGGCTGAAAGACCTCGATGCCGTGAGCCAGCGCCACCTGCTTGACGGCCGACGGCTGCAGCGCCATGCCGCGCCCGGCCGGCCGGTCCGGCTGGGTCAGCACCAGCGCCACCTCGTGGCCGGCGGCGATGATGGCCTGCAGCGCCTGGGCGGCGAATTCCGGCGTGCCGGCGAAAATCAGCCTCATGCCGTGACCCGCGCCTGCTTGGCCAGCTTGG
>DASUZG010000548.1:0-5378 GCA_036376995.1 Azonexus sp.
GCCGGCCGGCGGCGCCGCGGCCGCTGCCGTGGCTGACAACGCCGTGCGTGGCAGCATCCCGGCCGATTTCGATGCCGAAGGCTTCGTGCGCAACGCCAAGGTCAACTTCATCCGCCTGCAGGCCGCCAACGATGCCGGCAACCTCGACGACATCCGCGAATTCACCTCGCCGGAAATGTTCGCCGAGATCAAGATGGCCATCGGCGAGCGCAAGGGCGCCAGCCAGGAAACCGACGTCGTGCATCTCGACGCACAAGTCATCGATGTCGCCGAGGAAACCGGCCGCTACATCGTCAGCGTCCATTTCAGCGGCCAGATCCGCGAAGACAAGAACGGCCCGGTCGAGCATTTCTCGGAAATCTGGCACATGACCAAGCCGATCGACGGCAGCCGCGGCTGGGTCATCGCCGGCATCCAGCAAGTCCAGTAAGCGTTCCGGAACACGGACAAAACCGGCGGGTGATCCCCGCCGGTTTTTTTTCGCCCTCAACTGGAGCAGCTGACTTCCAGGCCGCGCGCCCAATCGGGCGGCAGGGCGGCGAATTCGGCGTTGTCCGGCTGCTCGTCGAAGGGCCGGCGCAGGCAGTCGAGCAGCCGGGCGACGACGGAGAAATCCTTCTCACGAGCCCGGCGGATGGCCAGTTCGGCCAGCCAGTTGCGCAGCACGTACTTCGGATTGACGGCCAGCATCGCCGCCTGGCGTTCGCCATCCGGCCACGGCGTGACGGCCTGGCGGGCGCGCCAACGTTCGAGCCAGACATCGCAGGCGCTGCGGTCGATGAACTGGTCGCGCAGCGGCGCATCGCTTTGCGCCTGCCGTTCCGGCGCGACTGTCGCCGGCAGGCGGGACAGGGCGCGGAAGAACAGCGTGAAGTCGGGCCGGTGCTGCTGCAGGAAGCCGAAGGTCTCGCCGATGAAGGCCTCGTCCTCGTCGCTCGCCGCGAACAACCCGAGCTTGGCCCGGAACAGGCGGGCGAAGCTCTCCTCGAAAGCGTCGCCGTAGGTCTCGTCGATGGCTGCGCGTGCCTGCTCGGGACCGTCGAGCAGCGGCAGGAAGGCCTGCGCCAGGCAGAACAGGTTCCACTGCGCGACGGCCGGCTGGTTGCGGTAGCTGTAGCGCCCCTGCGGGTCGGAATGGTTGCAGATGTGGCCGGCGTCGAAGGCCTCCATGAAGCCGAACGGGCCGTAGTCGAGGGTCAGGCCGAGGATCGACATGTTGTCGGTGTTCATCACGCCATGCATGAAGCCGACCGCCATCCACTGCGCGATCAGTTCGCCGGTGCGCCGCGCCGCGTCGCGCAGCAAGGCGTCATAAGGATTCGCCGCTTCCCGGCACTCGGGACGGAAGGTGTCGATCACGTAGTCGGCCAGTTGCTGCAATTCCAGATGGCGCTGGCGCGACGCCCAGTGCTCGAAGGAGCCGAAACGGACGAAACCGGGCGCGACGCGGGTGACCACGGCGGCCGTCTCGATTTCCTCGCGGCGCACCGGCACGTCGGCGCCGATCACGCACAGCGCCCGCGTGGTCGGAATGCCGAGCCCGGCCATCGCTTCCGAGCAGAGGAATTCGCGGATCGACGAGCGCAACACGGCGCGGCCGTCGGCGCCGCGCGAATAGGGCGTGCGGCCCGCCCCCTTCAACTGGATTTCCCAATGGCCTTGATCGTTGCGCAGGCCGCCCAGCAGATGCGCCCGGCCGTCGCCCAGCTGGCCGGCCCAGACGCCGAACTGGTGTCCGGAATAAACCGCCGCCAGCGGGTCGCTGCCAGGCAGCAACTGGTTGCCGGCGAAGATTTCGGCGAACTGGGGGCTGTCCAGCAGGGCCGCCGGCAGTCCGAGCAGCGCGGCGACTTCGGTGCTGGTGCCGACCACGTAGGGATCGGGCAGCGGCAGGGGCGGCAGGCGGGTGTAGAAGGCTTCGGGCAGGGCGGCGAAGCTGTTGTCGAAAGCGGGCAGCGGCAGGGCGTTCATCGGCAGGTGGTCGGGATGGCGGGGAAAAGTCTGGCCGTGGCCTTCCTGCAGCAGGGGCGTTCCGGCGGATCACTCCCTGAGAACGCGAATCGGCCGGATGGTTCGCCGGGCCCGCCGGGTTGCGGCTAGTGCATTCCGGGTAGCCAACGCGGCGCAAGATGGGGGGTTCTCGGTATTCATCGCCGCCGGCTCGTTTGCAAAACTCCAAGCTGAGGTCATCGACCGCGCCTCCCGCCCGGGAAGGCCATGAGAGATTTTTTTGCTGACAGGAGATACGACCATGCTCAGAACATGGAAATTGCTGGCGGCACGCCGCGATCTCGCCACCGCCCTGAAGTTCGAGGAACAGCGCCGGGATGAAATGCAGCACCTGCGTGAAATCGTCGTGCCGAAAATCGAGCAGCGCATCGTCGCCGCCGAATTTGCCATGCTGCAGCAGTGCCACGCGGCGCTGGCCAATCCCCGCACGCCGGCCAGCCAGGCCAGCCAGCTGATGACCCTGCTCGTGCAGCGGCAGGCTGCGCCGTCCGAGCGCAGCCGCTGGTGGTCGCTGTGGCACGGCACGGCGGCGCCGGACTAGCCGGGCGGATTCCGAGCGACATTTCGCCCGGCCGCGGCGGCCCACTAGAATAGGCGCTTCCCTCGCGCCTATTCATCATGTCCCGCCGCTATCCGCTGTCCTTCATCATCCTCACCGCCCTCGGCCTGCTCTGCGCCATTCCCGGGCTGTTCAGCGTCGCCGGCTTCGGCGCCCTGCTGCACCCGGTGCTCGACGACCCGATGGCCGGCCTGGCCTTTCTCGTCTCGGCGGTGGCGCTGCTCGGTTCCGGCGCCTTCCCGCTGGTCATCGCCAAGCTGAAGGAAAAGGGCTAGGCCGCCGCCCCTAGAATGCGGCGATCCCGGTCTGCGCCCGGCCGAGGATCAGCGCGTGGATGTCGTGGGTACCTTCGTAGGTATTGACCACTTCCAGATTGACGACGTGGCGGATCACGCCGAATTCGTCGGAAATACCGTTGCCGCCCAGCATGTCGCGGGCGGTGCGGGCAATGTCGAGGGCCTTGCCGCAGCTGTTGCGCTTCAACATCGAGGTGATCTCGACCGCCGCCGAGCCGTCGTCCTTCATCCGGCCCAGGCGCAGGCAGCCCTGCAGGCCAAGGGCGATCTCGGTCTGCATGTCGGCCAGCTTCTTCTGCACCAGTTGGTTGGCCGCCAGCGGCCGGCCGAACTGCTGGCGGTCGAGCGTGTATTGGCGGGCGGTGTGCCAGCAGAACTCGGCGGCGCCGAGCGCCCCCCAGGCGATGCCGTAGCGCGCCGAGTCGAGGCAGGCGAACGGCCCCTTGAGGCCGCTGATCTCGGGGAATTCGTTCGCCGCCGGCACGAACACCTCGTCCATCACGATTTCGCCGGTGATCGACGCGCGCAGCCCGACCTTGCCGTGGATGGCCGGCGCCGACAGGCCGGGCATGCCCTTCTCCAGCACGAAGCCGCGAATCCGGCCGGCGTCGTTCTTGGCCCAGACGACAAAGACGTCGGCGATCGGGGCGTTGGTGATCCACATCTTGCTGCCGGACAGGCGGTAGCCGCCATCCACTGTCCGCGCCCGGGTTTCCATGCTGCCCGGGTCGGAGCCGTGGTTCGGCTCGGTCAGGCCGAAGCAGCCGATCAGCTCGCCGCGGGCCAGGCCCGGCAGGTATTGGCGGCGCTGCGCTTCGGTCCCGAACAGGAAGATCGGCCACATCACGAGCGAGGACTGCACGCTCATCATCGAGCGGTAGCCGGAATCGACGCGCTCGATTTCGCGGGCGACCAGGCCGTAGGCGACGTAATTGAGGCCGGCACCGCCGTATTCCGGCGGCAGGGTCGGGCCGAGCAGGCCGAGGGTGCCCATTTCGCGGAAAATCTCGGGATCGGTGCGCTCGTGGCGGAAAGCTTGCGTCACGCGCGGCGCCAGCTTGGCCTGGCAGTAGGCGCGGGCGGCGTCGCGCACCAGGCGCTCCTCGCTCGTCAGCTGCGCATCCAGCAGCAGCGGGTCTTCCCAATTGAAGGCATTGGCCATCGTGTGCTCCCGAAGGTGTGATGGCCGGATTGTACGGCGCCCGTCAGGCTTCGCGCAGCAGCCGCCAGTACTGGAACTTCAGCGTCGCCACGGCACCGCCGACGATGGCCAGGAAGGTGACGATGGAGCCGAGCGCCAGGGTCGAGAAGCCGCTGATGCCCTGGCCGACCGTGCAGCCCATGGCGAGCACCCCGCCGAACCCCATCAGCGCGGCGCCGATCAGATGGTTCGCCGTGTCCTCGACGCTGGCGAAGCCTTCCCAGCGAAAACTGCGGGTGGCGAGCGACCAGGCGAAAGAGCCGGCGATGACGCCGAGCGCCGTGGCGATGCCGAAGCTCATCGTCCGGCTTGAATCCGACCACAACAGCAAGAGATCCAGCGTGTAGGCCTGCGGCGCGACGAAAGTGAGCGCTTCCATGCGCCCGCTGTTGGTGGTCAGGAAGGCTTCCTGCAGCGTTTCCGGATGTTCGGCGACATAGCCCAGGTGACCGCTGACATACCAGGCGGCAACCACGGTCAGGCCGATGCCGAGACCGCCCAACAGGTTGTCGACGTTCCAGAAGTCGCGCTTCATCAGGCAGAAGGCGGTGAGGCCGCCGCCGACACCGAGCACCGCCAGCCAGAAGGCGGTGGCGGGCGCGACGCCGGCCGCCGCGAGCAGCGCCGGCAGATCCTGGCCGCCGGCAAAACGGATCGCTACCGGATCGAGATAGCTGACGCGAAACACGCCCAGCACGCCGCGCAGCGTCATGTAGGCGACGAGGCCGAGGACCACGAACACCACCAGCGACTTCAGGTTGCCGCCGCCGATGCGGATCAGCGTCTTCGAGCCGCAGCCGGACGCCAGCACCATGCCGATGCCGAAGCACAGGCCGCCGACGAGGTAGGACAGCCAAGCGAAGGACGGCGTGCGGTAGATCGACTTGTTCAGGTCGATCAGGCCAGCGGCGTGCAGCGCGCCGGCGCCGAGGATGGCGACGCCGATGGCCAGCAGCCACATGCGCATGCGGCTCCAGTCGCCCATGTTGACGATGTCGGATACGGCGCCCATGGTGCAGAAGTGCGTCTTCTGGCCAATGGCGCCGAACACGAAGGCGACGGCGAAGGCCAACCACAGCACGGTGCTGGCCGAAACGCTGTCCATGCTCAGGCGCGATACAGGGTCGGGTCGGTCACCCCGGCGGCGGCGAAGCCTTCGGCGCGCAGGCGGCAGGAATCGCAGACGCCGCAGGCGCGGCCCTGGTCGTCGGCCTGGTAGCAGGAGACGGTCAGGCCGTAATCGACGCCGAGCGCGGCGCCGGTGCGGATGATGTCGGCCTTGGACAAATCGATCAGCGGCGCGTGGATGGAG
>DASUZG010000549.1:0-6891 GCA_036376995.1 Azonexus sp.
ATGGCCGGCACGATGCTCGGCGAAAGCGATCCGCTGGCCGGCGAAGGCGACGGCACGGACGATGACGGCGAGCGCCAGATCGACGCGCAGGCGGTGCTGACGGCCGGTATCCAGGACATCAGCAACACGCTGGTCGATGGCTACAAGCTCAACGACATCCTGCGTATCATCCTCGAGACGATGTACCGGGCGATGGGCTTCAAGCGGGTCGTGCTGTGCATCCGCGATGCCAAGTCAGGCGCCATGCAGGGCCGCTTCGGCTTCGGTCCGGAAGCCAACGAGGTGGCCAGGGCCTTCCGCTTCCCGCTGACCTTCACGCCCGACATTTTTCATGCGGCGACGTCGAAGGGCGTCGATATCCTGATCAGCGACATCAACGACCCGAAAATCGCCACCCGTATTCCGGCCTGGTATCGCAAGGCGGTGCCGGCACACTCGTTCGTGCTGTTCCCGCTGAACATCAAGGGCAACCCGGTGGCGCTGATCTATGCCGACCGCGACGAGCCGGGCGGCATCTCGATTCCGGAAAAGGAACTGTCGCTGCTGCGGACCCTGCGCAATCAGGCCATTCTGGCCATCAAGCAGGGCGGCTGAATCACCACAGCTTCCACCAGGCCGTCTTGCGCTCCAGGCCGGTCTTGTAGAAGCGGCTGTCCGGAAAGTTCTTGCGCATCACGCGGTCGGCGTCGTCGCGCAGCTCGACCAAGCCGAGCTTGTCGTAGGAATTCACCAGGATGAACATCGCTTCCTCGGTCGCCGGGGCGCGCGGATAGGTCTTGATCGCGTGCTGGGCGCGGTTGGCCGCTGCGATGTAGGCGCCACGGCGGGTGTAGTAGTGGGCGACGTTGACTTCGAGCGAGGCCAGCGTATTGACCAGAAACTCCATGCGCTTGACCGCATCCGGCGTGTACTTGCTGTCCGGGAAGCGGGTGATCAGTTCGCGGAAGGAGTCGAAAGCCTCGCGTGCCGCCTTGGGGTCGCGTTCGGACGGGTCCTGGTCGCTGATGTAGCCGATGATGCCGAGATCCTCGTTGAAGTTGATCAGGCCCTTCAGGTAATAGACGTAATCGACGGCCGCATGGTTCGGATGCAGCTTGATGAAGCGGTCGCAGGCGGCCAGCGCCGAGCCGGTTTCATTGGACTTCCAGTACACGTAGCCGAGTTCGAGTTGGGCTTGCTGCGCGAAACGGCCGTAGGGATAGCGTGCCTCGAGCCGCTCCAGGTGCTTGGCGGCCGTTTCCCAGTTGCCTTCGGCCTGCGCGTCCTTGGCCGCCGAATACAGCCGGCCGGCGGACCAGCCGGCGGTTTCGTCGATCTGCTCGGGCAGCGAACTGCAGCCGGTCAGGGCGAGGGCCACGAAAATGGCGGCGAGAAGACGGAAGAAGGCGGGAGACGGGCCGAATGCGGCTAAACTTCGCATCATGAAAGATCCTGTGGAAAACTGCGGCGATTATAGCCGAATTGAACCGCTGCACCTGACCGTGCCGGATGCCGAGTCCGGCCGCCGTCTCGACCAGGTGCTGGCCTCCCTGCTCCCCCAGCATTCCCGCAACCGCCTGCAATCGTGGGTGCGCGACGGGCACGTCACCGTCGACGGCAAACTGGAGCAAGAGCCCAAGCGCAAGCTGCTCGGCGGAGAGCGTCTGAGCGTCAGCGAGCCGCTCGATGCCCGCGACGGCCACGAGTTGCCGGAAGACATCCCGCTGCATGTCGTGTTCGAGGACGAGACGCTGCTGGTCATCAACAAGCCGGCGGGGCTGGTCGTCCATCCTGGCAGCGGCAACTGGAACGGCACGCTGATGAACGCGCTGCTGCATCACGTGCCGGGCATCGAGGCGATTCCCCGGGCCGGCATCGTGCACCGCCTGGACAAGGACACCAGCGGCCTGCTGGTCGTCGCCAAGACGCTGGAAGCGCAGACCGACCTGGTGCGCCAGCTGCAGGCGCGGACCGTGCGCCGCGTGTACCTGGCGGTTGCCGCCGGCGCGATGAAGAGCGGTGGCGGCGTCGATTCGCCGATCGGCCGGCATCCGGTGCAGCGCATCAAGATGGCGGTGGTGCCGGAAAGCCGCGGCGGCAAGCCGGCGCTGACCTGGTTCCGGATCATGGAATCGTTCCCGTATTGCACCTTCGTCGAGTGCTCGCTGGAAACCGGGCGCACCCACCAGATCCGCGTGCATCTGGCGTCGATCGGCCATCCGCTGGTTGGCGACCAGGTCTACGGCAAGCCGAACGCCAAGCTGCCGGAATTTCCGCGCCAGGCGCTGCACGCCACGCGCCTCGGCCTGGTGCATCCGCTCACCGGCCTGAAGATGCAGTGGGAAGTCCCGTTGCCGCCGGACATGCGCGAGTTGCTCGACACGTTGCGCTATGGCTGAGGCGTTGTCGCCGGCCTGGCCGGCGCCGCCGAATGTCAAGGCCCTGCAGACGCTGCGCGGCGGCGGCTGCAGCCCGGCGCCGTGGGACAGCTTCAATCTTGGCGACCACGTCGACGATGCGCCGGAGCGCGTCGCCGCCAATCGCGCCCGCTTGCGGGCGCTGTTGCCGGACGAACCGCGCTGGTTGCGCCAGGTGCACGGCATTCGCGTGGTCGATGCCGGCCGTGTGGCTGGCGTGCCCGAAGCCGATGCCGCCTTCACCCGCACACCGGGAACGGTCTGCGCGGTGATGACGGCCGACTGCCTGCCGGTGCTGTTGTGCGACCGTGCCGGCACTGTCGTGGCTGCGGCCCACGCTGGCTGGCGCGGCCTGGTGGCCGGCGTGCTGGAAGCGACCGTCGCCGCCATGGCGGTGGCACCAGGCGAACTGCTGGCCTGGTTCGGCCCGGCCATCGGTCCGCAGCGCTTCGAGGTCGGCGACGAGGTACGCGCCGCCTTCGTCGCCCACGATCCATCGGCGGCCGCCGCCTGCCGGGAACGCGGCGGCGGCAAGTGGCTGGCCGACATCTACACGCTCGCCCGCCAGCGCCTGGCGGCTGCCGGCGTCACGGCAGTGTTCGGCGGCGGGCAGTGCACGGTCGGCGAGCCGGCGCACTTCTTCTCCTATCGCCGCGATGGGGCGACCGGACGCATGGCGACGCTGGTCTGGCTGGCGCCTTAACCGGCGTCAGGTCCGGCCGGCTTATCCGGCGCTTCGTCGGCCTTCTGCCGGGCCGCCAGTTGCTCGCGGTAGGCGCGCCGCTGGCGGCGCACCTTGCTGCCGCTGAACCAGAGCAGCAGGCCGCAAGGCAACAGCCCGTAGAACAGGAAGGAGATGATGCCGACGACGATGCTCGGTTCGTTCGCGGCGACCAGGATGGTGACGTACAGCCATCCGATGACGATGATCAGGGCCAGGGACATCAGGTCATTGTAAAAGCAAAGCCGGCTGCAGCGGGCTTCGCGGTGTCCGGCCCGGCCAGCCGTTGGCGGCGATATGCATGCGGTAATTATGCATTGACAGGGTTCGGAGCGGTATGCAGAATCCAGAAGCTCAAACCCCGACAACATCAGAGACGAGATTTCCCATGGCGCAGGGATCGGACAATAACGACGCATTTCTGGGTTCGGCCATGCAGTTCATGCAGGCCGGGCAGAACATGGCGCAGCAGTTCATGGAGTATCTCGGCAAGACCGCAGCTCCCGGCGCCGCCCCGGCCCCAGCCGTTGATCCGCAGGCGCTGACGGCGCTGCAGAAGCAGTTCATGGATCAGCAGATGGCCCTGTGGCAATCGATGCTGGCCAAGCAGCAGGGGCAGGAACAGCAGTTCAAGGTGGCGCCGGAACCCGGCGACCGCCGTTTCTCGGCGCCGGAGTGGCGCGACAGCCCGATCTACGACTACCTGCACCAGGCCTATCTGCTCAATACCCAGTACCTGAAGCAGATCGTCGAGACGGTGCCGGCCAACGACGAGAAAGCCAGGAACCGCATGCGCTTCTTGGCGCGCCAGGTGGCCGATGCGATGGCGCCGTCCAATTTCGCCGCGACCAACCCGGAATTCATCAAACTGGCCGTGGAGTCCAAAGGGCAGAGCATTACCGAGGGCATCAACAACCTGCTCAAGGATTTCGAGAAAGGGCGTATCTCGATGACCGACGAAACGGTCTTCGAAGTCGGCCAGAACATTGCGACGACTGCCGGTGCGGTCGTCTATGAAAACGAACTGATGCAGTTGATCCAGTACGCGCCGCTGACGCCCAAGGTCGGCACCCGGCCGCTGGTGGTGGTGCCGCCGTGCATCAACAAGTTCTACATCATGGACCTGCAGCCGGACAATTCGCTGATCCGCTTCATGGTCGAGCAGGGCAACACGGTGTTCCTCGTTTCCTGGCGCAATCCGAAGGAGGATCTCGGCCACGTCACCTGGGACGACTACCTGGAACACGGCCCGATCGCCGCCTTGCGCGTCGCCCGCGACATCTGCAAGGTCAAGCAGGTCAATGCCCTCGGCTTCTGCGTCGGCGGCACCATCCTGACCTCGGCGCTGGCGGTGTTGAAGGCCCGCGGCGAAGATGTCGTGGCCTCGCTGACGCTGCTGACCACGCTGCTCGATTTTTCCGATACCGGCGAGATCGGTCTGTTCATCGACGAACAGGGCCTGGCCGCCCGCGAGGCTACCATCGGCGGCGGCGGGCTGCTGCCGGCGCGCGACCTGCAGAACACCTTCTCCTTCCTGCGTGCCAACGACCTGGTCTGGAACTACGTCCAGAACAATTACCTCAAGGGCCAGAAGCCGCAGGCCTTCGACCTGTTGTACTGGAACTCCGACTCGACCAACCTGCCGGGGCCGTTCGCCTGCTGGTACATGCGCAACCTGTATCTGGAAAACAACCTGCGTGTGCCGGGCAAGCTGCAGATGTGCGGCCAGCACGTCGATCTCGGCGCGCTCGAGATGCCGGTCTACCTGCTGGCGACCCGCGAGGACCATATCGTGCCGTGGCACTCTGCCTACCAGAGCACGCGCATCCTCGGCGGCCAGGTGCGCTTCGTGCTCGGTGCCTCCGGGCATATCGCCGGCGTCATCAATCCGGCCAGCAAGAACAAGCGCAGCTTCTGGGTCAATGACAACGTGAAGACCGATGCCGATGGCTGGCTGGCTGCGGCGGAAGAGAAAAAAGGCAGCTGGTGGACCGACTGGGCCGACTGGCTCAGGCCGCTGGCCGGCGACCTGCGGGCGCCGCGCAAGCCGGGCAATGCCAAATACAAGCCGGTCGAACCGGCGCCCGGACGCTACGTCAAGGAACGCGCCGTTTAACGAAGAAGCTTCTGGAGAGAGGTGGCTATGGCAAGGGTGGCTCTGGTGACAGGCGGCATGGGCGGCCTGGGCGAGGCGGTCTGCATCAAGCTGGCCGGCTTGGGCTTCAAGGTGGTGACCACCTATTCGCCGGACAACGGCAAGGTCCAAGATTGGCTGAAGACGATGAACAACATGGGCTACGGCTTCAAGGCCTTTCCCTGTGACGTCACCGATTTCGAGTCGGCGCGCGCCTGCGTCGAGACCGTGACCGGCGCGGTCGGTCCGGTCGATGTGCTGGTGAACAACGCCGGCATAACTCGTGACATGACTTTCAAGAAAATGACCAAGGCCGACTGGGATGCAGTGATGCACACCAACCTCGACTCGGTGTTCAACATGACCAAGCAGGTCGTGGACGGCATGGTCGAGCGCAAATGGGGCCGCGTCATCAACGTGGCCTCGGTCAATGGCCAGAAGGGCGCCTTCGGCCAGACCAACTATTCCGCGGCCAAGGCCGGCATGCACGGCTTCACCAAGGCGCTGGCGCTGGAAGTGGCCAAGCAGGGCGTGACGGTCAATACCATTTCGCCAGGCTATATCGGCACCAAGATGGTCACTGCCATCCCGCAGGAAATTCTCGAGACCAAAATCCTGCCGCAGATTCCCGTCAACCGGCTCGGCAAGCCGGAAGAAATCGCCGGCCTCGTGGCCTATCTCGCTTCCGACGAAGCGGCCTTCGTCACCGGCGCCAATATCTCCATCAACGGCGGTCAGCACATGTACTGACCGGCGTTTTTACCCCGCTGTACATATCAACAAAAGGAAGGAAAGAACTATGACGCAACGTGTTGCTCTCGTTACCGGCGCTATGGGTGGTCTCGGCACCGCCATCTGCCAGGAGCTGGCCAAGGCTGGTCATAAGGTGGTTGCCTCCTATCACCCGCAATTCGACAACAAGGAAGAGTGGCTGAAGGAAATGGCTGCCGCCGGCTTCAATGATTTCGTCTGCGTCGCCGGTGACGTTTCCTCGCTGGAAGACTGCCAGAAGATGGTTGCCGAAGCCGAAGCCGCCTGCGGCCAGGTCGACATCCTGATCAACAATGCCGGCATCACCCGCGACCGCATGTTCGCCAAGCTGGAAAAGGATGGCTGGGATGCCGTCATCGCCACCAACCTGACTTCGCTGTTCAACATGACCAAGCAGGTTTCCGCCAAGATGGCCGAACGCGGTTGGGGTCGCATCATCAACATCTCGTCGGTCAACGGCGTCAAGGGCCAGGCCGGCCAGACCAACTACTCGGCCGCCAAGGCCGGTGTCATCGGCTTCACCAAGGCTCTGGCCGCCGAACTGGCCGCCAAGGGCGTGACCGTCAACGCCATCGCCCCGGGCTATGTCGCCACCAAGATGGTCATGGCGATCAAGCCGGAAGTGCTGGAAGGCATCGTCGGTTCCGTGCCGATGAAGCGCCTGGCCAAGCCGGAAGAAATCGGCTACGCCTGCGCCTACCTGTCGAACGAGCTGTCCGGCTTCACCACCGGCGCCACGATCAACATCAACGGCGGCCTGTACTACCAGTAAGCAATTACACTGCACCAGAAAAGGGCGCCTTCGGGGGCCTTTTTTTTGCGTTATAATGTTGCACTGCACACAAAACTTGCATGAAGGATCGCAGCAT
>DASUZG010000550.1:0-3610 GCA_036376995.1 Azonexus sp.
GCTGCGTTCTTCGAGCAGGCTGTTGTCGCGGGCCATGCTGGCCGACAGCTCGTGGCGCAGCTGGCCGATCACCTCGGCCGCGGCCTTGGGCGCTTCGGCGGCGGTCTGCATCAGGCGGGTGACTTCGGCAATGGTCGTTTCGGCCTGGCGCTGGTGGGCGGCCACGAGGTCGCGGGCGGTGTCGCCCAGCGTCTGCGTGATCTGCTTCTGCTGCGCCAGCGTCGCCTGGCCGGCCTGCCGCCATTGCGCTTCCAGCTTGCCGGCCATGGCCGTCAGGGCGTCGGTGAAGCCGGCCTGGCGCGTCTGTTCGCCGGCCGCCCATTCGCTCTGCCAGGCGGCCTGGCTGGCGCGCATGTCGGCGAGCAGGGCGGCGCTGCGCTGGGCGAAGCTGTCGGCCAGCGTAACTTGCGTCTGCTCCAGCGCCTGCGTCAGGCGGTCGCTGGCCTGTTCGTGCTTGGCCAGCGCGCCGCTCCAGGTGTCGGCCACCGTCTGCACGGCGCCATCGAAGCGCTGCGCGATGCCGTCGAGCTGGCTGGCGACCTGCTCGGTCAGGGCTGCCTGCTGCGCCTGAGTGCTGTGCGCGAAGGCGGTGTGGCTGGCGTCGATGGCGGCGAGCAGCGCCTGGCTGCGTTCGCCGAAGGTGTCGGCGACCTGGCTGACCGCCTGATCGAGCCGTGAGGTGACGCCGTCCACCTGGCTGGCGAGGCTGGCGACCAGTTGCTGCTGGCGGGTGGCTGTGGTTTCGGCCAGCAGCGCGTGCTGCTGCGCGGCCTCGGTCTGCAGTCTGGTTTGGGTGCTTTCGACCGAAGCGAGCAGCGCGGCCGAGCGTTGCGCGAAGGTGTCGGCGTAGGCGCTGAGAGCGGTTTGCAACTGCTGGCGTTGGCTGTCGGTGGCCTGTTCGTGGCGGGTCAGCGCTTGGCTCCAGGTGTCGCTGACGCTGCCGACCGTTTGCGCGAACTGTCCCGTGATGCCGGCCAGTTGGGTTTCGACGGTGCCGAACAGCTTGTCGTGCAGGCCGCGCGTTTCGTCGGCAATGCCCGCCATGGTGGCGGTGACGACCGGCTGGATGGTTTGTGCCGCCACCGTCGCGCTGTCCTTGAGGCTGGCCTTGAGCGACTGATCGACGGACTGGGCCAGGTTGCCGTAAAGCGCCTTGGCTTCGTCGTGGAAGCGCTGCTGGCCGGCCAGCAGCTGGTCGCCGAGCTGGCGGCTGTGTTCGGCCATCTGGCTCATCATCGCATCGAGCTTGCCGACCAGCTCGGGCAGGGTCTGGGCCTGGGCCTGCAGGGCCTTGAAGGTTTCCTGACGCTGGTAGGTGAGCGAGAAATCGCGCAGCACGCTGGCGATCTTGCTGTCGAGCAATTGCCCGACCTGAAGGCGGTCACGCCGGCACAGCGCCGAAATCAGGCCGAGCATGGCCGAGGTGGCGACGCCGGCGACCGAGGTGCCGAAGGCGACGCCCAGGCCCTTGACCGGCGCGGCCAGGGCGGAACGGATGGTCTGCAGGTCGGTCGTGCTTTCCAGTGCCAGCACGGCGCCGTTCAGCGTGACGACCATGCCGAGGAAGGTGCCGAGCATGCCGAGCAGCACCAGCAGGCCGACGAGGTAGGGCGTGACACTGGGGCCGGGCAGGGCGACGCGTTCGCCTTCGATGCGCAGGCGCACGGCATTTTGCAGCGCGGCCGGCACCTGTTGCAGCCATTCACCGAGATGGCCGATGTCGTCAGGGATGTTGCCGAGCGCCTGGGCCAGCGCCGCGGTGTTGCCGTGGAAGCGCCGCATTTCGAGGGCGCCGGCGACATAGACCACGGCGATGATGCAGGAGACCGTGAAGGCCAGCGTGTGGCCGCCGATGTAGCCGATGGCGACCCAGACGACGGCGAGCAGGCCGAGAATGAAGGCGAAGAGACTGAGGTTACGGTTCATTGAGGATTCGTTTCGTTGGTTTCGCCGCTGCTGCGAGGTGTCGCAGCCAACGCGGCAATCAGGCCGGTGACGGGCTTCAGGCGCAGTTCCAGTTCGGCGAGCAGCACGGTCCGCGTGTCCTGGCAGAAGGCTTCGAGCCAGCTGCCCGCCTGTGCCCAGGTGGCCGGATCGTCGGCGCTGCCGTCGGCGAGTGCTGTGCGGTGTTCGACATAACGCTGGTTGAAACGTTTGCTGAGCAGGATCGGAATGTTCGCCAGCAGATTGCGCTCGCGGGCGGCCAGGGATTTTTCAAAGGTGGCGTCGAGCTCGGCCAGTTGCCGGCCGGCAGCCGACTGGCCTGCCAGCGCCTTGCGGGCCTGGGTACGCAAGGCCGCGATGGCGGCGTTCATGTCGCGCTGGTGGGCAAGGTAGTAGCGATGGTAGGGCGAGAAATCGGCGGCACTTTCCGGCGTGGCGTTGGGCAACGGCGTCGGGAAAGGAATCCGCGCCGGCCGGGGAGTGAAAACGCCGTCGTTGTTGATGGAATCCGTGAGGATGCCGCGCACCCGGGCCAATTGCCCGGCTAAATCGCCATCTGCCGGACAGGCGGCCGCGTCACCGCCGGCCCGGGGATTAAGGACCGAAAACAGCGTCAGCGCATCGGAAACGTCCAGCCACTGCCCGAGCCGTTCGCCGAAATCGTATTTCGGCGCAGCGACTTCCGGAAGGGCGCCCGAGAGAACGCGGACGAGCGCTGAGCGATTGAAGGTGGCGTGCTGCAATCCACGCGCCATGATCATGTCCAGGTTCGGCAACAAAAGGGGGCGAAAGGCTACTACAACTTGGCGACGCGGTCAGCGGTCTGCGGTGGGAGGCGTTGTGATTTGGTGGCCTCCCGGCCTCAGCGGATCACGGGCCTTTAGTTAAACCTGCCCACCCACGCCTTTGAATTTCTCCACAAATGCCGCGATTTTCTGAAACACGCTTTGTTTCTTCGTCAGGTATTGCGGATTAAGCGGGCTCATCTTGGGCAGGACGGCATTGAGCTCGGTGCCGTTGTCACTGGCAAATTCCCGTTTCAGCGAGGCGGTGAGGTAGCGCCGGGCCGCCTCGGCATTCAGGTTCTCGGCGCTGATCAGTTCCTGTGCCTCACGCTGTTGCTCTGCTTGGGCAAAGGTGAAGAAGGCGTCGATCACGCTGGCCTTGTCGCCAATCTGGTCCAGGTCGGTCTGGTTGATGAAATCGACCAGCAGGCCTTCCTTGGCGCGGTTGCCCAGGCTGGCACGGATCACCCGACGCACGTCTTCGACCAGCGAGGCTTTGTCCTTGACCTTTTTGTTGTGCTCGAAGATCAGTTCCAGAATGTAGTCGAGGTTGATTTCCTGCGACTTCAGCAGGTCGACCTCGAAGACTACGTCATCCCAGTCAATGCCTGATTTTTCCTGCTCGCCGGAGGACTTCTCCCGGCGCAGCCAGTCGCGGACGTCGTTGTAGGTCGAGCGGTAATCCTGAATCTTCCGTTCAGCCGGTATCTTGATCGCCTGAAGCGCTGCCAGATCGTCATCGCTCAAATAACGCCGGGCCTTGAACGCCTCGACCTCCGCCGGGTCGTTCATGTCGACTCCTTGCAAGGCCTTCAAACTGGCGAATTCGTCGAAGTTTTGCAGCACGTTCTCGACGCGCAGATATTCGCCGAACAGCTTCA
>DASUZG010000551.1:0-2825 GCA_036376995.1 Azonexus sp.
GCGGCAGAACGCGCCGGACGGCGTCAATCGCGAGCAGAGCACGGCTTACCAGCAGTTCGTGCTCGACCTGCTGCTGTTGCCGCTGCTCGCCGGGCGCGCCAACGGCATCGGTTTTTCGCCGGATTACCAGGACATCGTCGAAAAGATGCTGGCCTTCCTGGCCTCGCTGATGGATGCCGGCGGCCATCTGCCGATGTTCGGCGATGCCGACGACGGCGTGGCGCTCGGCCTGGCGCCGGTCGGCGACCTCGACGCCCGTTGCCGTTCGCAACTCGCCACCGGCGCCGTGCTGTTCGGACGCAGCGACTTCCGGACCAAGGCTGGCCGCCTCGACGAGCGCACCCGCTGGCTGCTCGGCCCCGGCGCCGAGGCCCGCTTCGCCGCCCTGACGCCGCTGCCGCCCGGACAGGCCGGCCTGCCCGTCCGCCAGGATTTCCCGCAGGGCGGCTACTACATCCTCGGCTGCGACTTCGAGTCGCCCGAGGAAATCCGCCTCGTCGCCGATGCCGGGCCGCTGGGCTACGGCCGGCTGGCCGCCCACGGCCACGCCGACGCGCTGTCCTTCACGCTCTCCCTGGGCGGCCAGGAGTTCCTGATCGACCCCGGCACCTACGCCTACCATACCGAGGGCCAGTGGCGGCACTATTTCCGCGGGACCGCGGCGCACAACACGGCGCGGGTCGACGGCGAGGACCAGTCGGTTTCCGGCGGCAACTTCATGTGGCTCCGGCACGCCGCCGCCCATTGCAGCGACTGGCAGAGCACGCCCCGCGAGGACGTCTTCGAGGGCTGGCACGACGGCTACCGGCGGCTGGCCGATCCGGTGGTGCACCAGCGGCGCATCGTGCTCGACAAGGCGGCGCGCCGCATCGACATCGAGGACTGCTTCCACATGCGCGGCTGGCACATGGTCGAGCTGTTCTTCCACTGCCACGAGCACTGCCGGATCGAGGCGGTGGGCAGCGCCTACCGCCTCGTCATCGGGGAACGCAGCTTGCTGCTGCATCTGCCCAGCACGCCGGGACGCCGGATGCTGTACCGCGGCAGCCACGAGCCGATCCTCGGCTGGGTGTCGCGGCGCTTCGACGCCAGGCAGCCGATCACCACCTTCCGCTGGTCGGCCGTGCTCAACGGCAATGCCCGCCTGTGCAGCCGCATCGACTGCTGACGCCGCCCGCCATGAGCCGCTTGGACTAGCGGCCGCCGGCCGGGGCCGGGCATGGCCTTCAAACAGGGCTCGCATCCTGAAGCCGGATCCATTTGTCCATTGCATGCCGTCACAGGGAGGTTGGCCATGAAAATCTGCGTACTCGGTCTCGGTTATGTCGGTGCGGTGTCGGCCGCCTGCCTGGCGCAGGAGGGCCACGAGGTGATCGGCATCGACCCCGAGCAGACCAAGGTCGACATCATCAACCAGGGGCGCAGCCCGATCATCGAGCAGGGCATCGGCCCGATCATCGAGGAGCAGGTGGCCAGCGGCCGCCTGTGCGCCACGGTCAACGGCGGCGCCGCCATTCCCTACGCCGACCTGCTCTTCCTCTGCGTCGGCACGCCCAGCCTGGCCAACGGCGGCCTCGACGTGCAGTACGTGCGCCGGGCCTGCGAGCAGATCGGCGAGGTGCTGCGCCAGCAGGACAGCGCGCCCATCGTCGTCGTGCGCAGCACCATGCTGCCCGGGACCATGCGCGAGGTGGTGATCCCGACGCTGGAGGCGACTTCCGGCCGGCGCGCCGGTGCCGATTTCGGCGTCTGCATCAACCCGGAATTCCTGCGCGAGGGCAGCGCGGTGTACGACTACTACCACCCGCCGAAGACGGTGATCGGCGAGCTCGGCAAGTCGAGCGGCGACATCCTGGCGAGCCTCTACGAGGACATGCCGGGGCCGGTGATCCGTACCGACATCGAGACCGCCGAGATGGTGAAGTACGCCGACAACGCCTGGCACGCGCTGAAAATCGGCTTCGCCAACGAGATCGGCAACCTGTGCAAGGGCGTCGACATCGATGCCCACCGGGTGATGGACATCTTCTGCCAGGACGAGAAGCTCAACATTTCGGCCTGCTACCTCAAGCCGGGCTTCGCCTTCGGCGGTTCGTGCCTGCCCAAGGACCTGCGCGCCCTGCTGCACAAGGCGCGGGCACTCGACCTCGAGCTGCCGATCCTGGGCGCCATCCTGCCCAGCAACCAGGAGCAGATCGAGCGCGGCGTGCGGGCGGTGGTGGACAAGGGGCGGAAAAAGGTCGGGATTCTCGGCTTCAGCTTCAAGGCCGGCACCGACGACCTGCGCGAAAGCCCGATCGTCGAGCTGACCGAGCGCCTGATCGGCAAGGGCTACGACCTGCGCATCTACGACCGCAACGTCAAGCTGGCCAGCGTCCACGGCGCCAACCGCGACTACATCCTCAACCACATTCCCCACATCTCGCGCCTGATGGTCGCCGACATCGACGAGATCCTCGCCCATGCCGAGACCATCGTGGTCGGCAACGCCGAGGCGGAGTTCCGCGACATCGCGAGCCGCCTCGACGGCCACCAGAACATCGTCGATCTGGTGCGCATCAGCGACTCGCGCAGCGTGGCCGGCGTGTACGAAGGCATCTGCTGGTAGGAGAGAACATGGAAACGGCCATCCTTTTCCGCGGCGAAGGCCGCCCGGCCCTGGCCGGCAACGAAACGGGCAGCTCCCCGCCCCAGCCCGAGGTGCGGCCGGATACCGGCGCCGGCGATATCCGGCCCAGCCCCGGCAAGCGCGTGCTGATCCTGGTCGAGAACCTGCCCAGCCCCTTCGACCGCCGCGTCTGGCAGGAAGCGACGACGCTGCGCGA
>DASUZG010000552.1:0-7948 GCA_036376995.1 Azonexus sp.
GGCCCGACGCCGAGCGGAAAGAGGCTGACCACGATGATGAAGAAGAACAGCGCCGAGACGATGTCGGCCTGGCGGCGCATGGCCAGGCGGAGGTCGCGGCCGATCACGGCCAGAATGATCTTGAACATCAGCGCCTCGCTCTCAACTGAGCCGCAGTTCGCGCACGGTGCCGGCGGGAATGTTCACCAGCTGGTGGGTGGTCATCACCGCCAGGCCGCCGCGCTGCAGGTGGGCGGAAATGATGCCGGCCAGCCAATCGACGGCAGCGACGTCGAGGGCGACGAAGGGTTCGTCGAGAATCCACAGCGGGCGCCGCTCCTTGACCAGGCGGGCCAGCGCAACGCGCCGTTTCTGCCCCTGCGACAGGTACTTGCAGGCGAGATCCTCGCGCCCGGCGAGGCCGACCTGCTCCAGCGCATCGATGGCGTCGTCCTCGCTCAGGTCCTCATCGGCCAGGCGAGCGGCGGCGAGCAGGTTCTCGAGCGGCGTCAGCTCTTCCTTGATGGCGTTCAGGTGGCCGAGATAGCAGAGGTCGGCGCGGAAGTCGTCGGCCAGTTTGCGGATCGGCTGGCCCTGCCAGCGGATCTCGCCCGCTTCCGGCGGCAGCAGGCCGAGCAGCATGCGCAGCAGGCTGGTCTTGCCGGAGCCGTTCTTGCCCTGCAGGAAGAGCAGTTCTCCCGCTTCCAGCCGAAAGCCGAGGCCTGCGAACAGGCGGCGCTCGCCGCGCACGCATTCCAGATTGTCAGCTTCGAGCATCAGGGGAAAAACCGTAACGAATCAGGGGCGAATTATGGACGCGCAAGTTTAACGGCAGATTAGCGTGGATCAAACAAATGCAACCAAGAAAAACGGGGGCCGCGGCCCCCGTTGACTACGGCATTCGCTGCTTATTTCGCGAACGGCGTCGGCCGCGGCGTGGCGTCGGTGGACGGCGGCAGCACCGGCAGCATGAAATTCGGCTGGTCGCCGGTCAGCGTCTTCAGGAAGGCGACGATGCGGGCGTTTTCATCCTTGGTGAATTTCTTGCCCAGCTGCAGGCGGCCCATGGTGTCGACGGCTTCGGTCAGCGTGTTGGCGGCGCCGTCGTGGAAGTACGGATAGGTCATTTCGACGTTGCGCAAGGTCGGCACCTTGAAGTTGAAGCGGTCGGCATCCTTGCCGGTGACGTCGGCGCGGCCGGCGGCCGTGGCCTTGGTCTTGTACGGCTCGACCACGCCCATCTTCTGGAAGGAGTTGCCGCCGACGGCTTCGCCGTTGTGGCAGGCGACGCAGCCGCTGTCCTTGAACAGCTTGTAGCCGGCCTGCTCGTCGGCCGACAGCGCGTCCTTCCTGCCGAGCAGCCACTGGTCGAAGCGCGAGTTGGGCGTGACCAGTGTCTTCTCGAATTCGGCGATGGCCAGCGTCACTTCCTCGATGCTGATCTTGTCCTTGCCGAACACCTGCCTGAATTCGCGGACGTAGCCGGGAATCGATTCGAGCACGTTGATCGCCAGCGTGTGGGTGAAGGCCATCTCGCCCGGGTTGGCGATCGGGCCGCCGGCCTGCGCCTTGAGGTCGGCAGCGCGGCCGTCCCAGAACTGGGCGAGGTTGAGGCTCGAATTGAGCACGGTCGGGGCGTTGATCGGGCCCTGCTGCCACTTGTCGCCGATCGAGGTCGGGATGTTGTCGGTGCCGCCCATCGACAGGTTGTGGCAGGAGTTGCAGGAAATGAAGCCGGACTTCGACAGGCGCGGATCGAAATAAAGCTTCTTGCCCAGTTCGACCATGCCGAGGTTGATGTTGGCGGCCGGCTTGATCGGCTGGATCGGTTCGGCGACAGCCGGCGAAATGGCCAGGCCGGACAGCGCGGCGATGGCAGCGGCGAGGATGGTGCGTTTCATCGTGTGGACTCCCTTGGTGAAAAGATTGTCCGAGCCATTCTCCCTTCCATGAGTATGGTAATATTGATCCAAGTCAATGATTTTTATGGGTTTTAATAATAGCGACTATAGCTTCCGCCTATAGTCGGACAACCGGTTTCCGGACCCGATCGGATCGAGCTAGGGAGAGCTGCGTATGACACTGACCGAGTTGCGCTACATCGTCGCTCTGTCCCAGGAAGGCAATTTCAGCCGCGCTGCCGAACGCTGTTCGGTCAGCCAGCCGACCTTGAGCGTGGCCATCGCCCGCCTCGAGGACGAGCTCGGCGTGCAGTTGTTCGAACGCGGCAAGGGTTTCGTCAGCCCGAGCCCGGTCGGCGCGCGCGTCGTCGAGCAGGCGCAGCTGGCGCTGCGCGAGGCCGACCGGGTCCGGCAGATCGCGCTGTGCGGGCGCGACCAGCTGGAAGGGCCGCTGCGCCTGGGCGTCATCCACACCATCGGCCCCTACCTGCTGCCGCAGCTGATCCATGCGCTGAAGGTGGTGGCGCCGGCGATGCCGCTGGTGATCGAGGAGAACATGACCG
This sequence comes from Azonexus sp., assembly GCA_036376995.1. Taxonomy (GTDB): domain Bacteria; phylum Pseudomonadota; class Gammaproteobacteria; order Burkholderiales; family Rhodocyclaceae; genus Azonexus. Next base: position 2,444 of record DASUZG010000552.1, read on the forward strand.
CCAACCTCGACGAGATGCTGCGCGACAACGCCCTCGACGTGGCCATCATCGCCCTGCCGTTCGACGTCCCCGGGGTGCTGACGCGGGCGCTCTACGACGAGGCCTTCAAGGTCATCGTGCCGCGCGGCCACCCGTGGGAAGACAAGGAATTCATCAACCCCGAGGACGTGGCCGGCGACGAGGTGTTGCTGCTGAAAGCCGGCAACTGCTTCCGCGACCAGGTGCTCGGTGCCTGCCCGCAGGTCAGCAGCCCGGAAACCGACATCCGCCTCGGCCACTCGATCGGCACCATCCGCTGCATGGTGGCCTCCGGCCTGGGCGTTTCGGTGCTGCCCGAGGGCGCGCTGCGCCACCCCTACAGCAACGACCTGATCAGCATCATCCCCTTCCGCTCGCCGCCGCCGTCACGCCGCATCGCGCTGGCCTGGCGCGCCGGCTTCGTCCGGCCGAAGGCGATCGACGCGCTGCTGGCCGCCGTGCGCGCCCTCGCCAACCCGGCCTACCGCCTGGTCGACTGAGCGGCGATCAGCATTTCCGCCTGCAACTGCTGCAGGCCGAGCGCCATCTCGCTGCTGGCCTGTTCCAGTTCGGCGCGCAGTGCCTGCTGTGCGGCGGCGTCGAGCAAATGGCGCTCGTCCGCCAGGCGCCGGCCGAGGGCATGGATGCGGGCGTGGAGCGGCGCCAGTTCGGCAAAGCCGTCGCGGCCGGCATAACGCTGGCCGAGCGGGCCGTGGTACCAGCGGCCGAAGCGGCAGTCGCGCTCGCCGCCGGCCGGCGGCGGCAAATGCGCGTCGCCGCCGTCGAGCCAGGCGTACAGCGCCTGCTTCCAGCGCCGGTGCTCGACTTCGGCGATCAGCATCGGCAGGTCGTCGCGCGACCAGCGGAAGGCGGTCGCCGCGTTCCACAGTTCGTCCGGGCGGAAGGCGCCGATCCAGCCGGGTAGCTGCCCGGCCGGCATCGGCTGGGCGATGCCGAAGCCTTGCGCCTCGTCGCAGCCGAGCAGCAGCAGCACCAGGCCGTGCTCGACCGATTCGACGCCCTCGGCGATGACCTGGCGGCGGAAGGCCTGGGTCAGGCCGATGACGCCCTCGACGATGGCCAGGTCTTCCGGGTCGTCGAGCATGTCGCGGACGAAGGACTGGTCGATTTTCAGCACTTCGGCCGGCAGGCGGCGGAAGTAGGTCAGCGACGAGTAGCCGGTGCCGAAATCGTCGAGCGCGAAGCGCACGCCGAGCCGGCGGCAGGCGGCGAACAGCTCGGCGACGCCGGCAATGTCCTCGAGCGCGGCGGTTTCCAGGATCTCCAGTTCGAGCAGGGCCGGCGGCACGCTCGGGTGGGCGGCCAGCAGCGCGCCCAGGCGCTCGACGAAATCCGGGCGCTGCAGGTGTTCGCCGGCGATATTGACGCTGACGGCCAGGTGCAGGCCGTCGGCGATCCAGGCGGCGAGCTGGTCGAGCGCCTGGCGCAGGACCCAGTCGCCGAGTTCGCCGGCCACGTCGGTGCCCTCGATGGCCGGCAGGAAGCAGCCCGGCAGCAGCAGGCCCTGTTCCGGATGCTGCCAGCGGATCAGCGCTTCGGCGCCGATCACGTCGCCTTTGCGCATGTTGACCTTGGGCTGGTAGTACAGCGCGAACTCGCCGTTGGCCAGGCCCTCGCGGATGCGGGCGATTTCCTCGTGGCGGGCGCGGGCGCGCCGGTCGTGCTCGGGATCGAACAGGTGGAAGCGGTTGCGCCCCGACTGCTTGGCCGCGTACATGGCCTGGTCGGCATGGCGCAGCAGGGTGTCGGAATCGGCACCGTCCTGCGGGTACAGCGTGACGCCGATGCTGGCCGAGATCTGGATGCTGTGGCCGGCGATGGCGAACGGGTGGGTCAGCGTCGAGATCACGCGGGCGATGGCGTGGTCCGATTCGCGGATGTCGCCGAGGCCGCAGAAGAGCAGCACGAATTCGTCGCCGCCCAGGCGCGAGACGGTGTCGCCGGCGCGCACGCAGGTCTTCAGCCGCTGCGCCACCTCGATCAGCAGGCGGTCGCCGACGGCATGGCCGTACAGGTCGTTGACCGGCTTGAAGCCGTCGAGATCGAGATAGCAGACGGCCAGCACGGTGCCGTCGCGGGCGTTCTGGGCCATCGCCAGCTGCATCCGGTCGGCCAGCAGCATGCGGTTGGGCAGCTGGGTCAGGGCGTCGAAATGGGCCAGGTGTTCGAGGCGCTGCTGGTGCTCCTTGATCAGCGTGATGTCGGAGAAGATGCCGACGAAATGCGAGATCCGCCCGGCGCGGTCGCGCACCGTCGAGATGGTCAGCAGTTCGACGAAGATCTCGCCCGATTTCTTGCGGTTCCACACTTCGCCGCGCCAGTAGCCGGTGTCGCGGATGCCGCGCCACATCTGCACGTAGAACTCGGCGTCGTGGTGCCCGGATTTGAGCAGGTCGGCCGTCTGGCCGATGGCTTCGGCGCGCGGGTAGCCGGTCAGTTCGCTGAAGGTGGCGTTGACCTCGACGATGCGCCCGCCCGGGTCGGTGATCATGATGCCCTCGTGGGCATGGTCGAAGACGCTGGCCGCCAGCTTCTGCCGCTCCTCGGCGATCAGCCGCTCGCTGATGTCCTGGGCGACGCAGATCGAGACCGGCTGGCCGTTCCAGTAGCCGCCGACGATCCGGATGTCGACCATCACCGGCCGGCCGTCGGCGCACAGCAGCGGCAGCGGGGCGTGGTTGCGCCGGCCGTCGGCGCCGGCGGCGAGCAGGCGGGCGGCGTCGTCGCGCGCGCTGTCCGGATGCAGGTCGAGCAGCGGCCGGCCGGGCAGGGTCCCCGGCGCGTAGCCCAGCGTTTCGCTGACGGCGCGGTTGTGGTGCAGCAGGCGGCCGTCGCGGCCGACGACGAAGATGAAGTCGTCCAGCGTATCGAACAGGCCGCCGAGATTCTGCTGCTGGCGCCGGGTGTCCTCCTGGGCGGCCTGGCGCTGCAGGGCGTCGCCGAAGGTCCGGCGCAGGCGGTCGAGCGTGCCCAGCGTCGCCGCCGAAATCTGCGTCGATTGCCGGCCGCCGAGCAGCAGGCAGGCCGCCTCGCCGCCGTCAACGACGATCGGCAGCAGGGTCAGGCAGCGCAGGCCTTCGGCGCGCAGTGCCGGGCTGTCGAGCAGGCGCTCGGCCGGGCGCTGGCCGCAGGCCGCCTGGCAATCGCAGACGGTCTTGCCGCCGCCGGCCTGGCTGGCGAACTGGCTGCCGGCCGCCTGCTCGCCGGCGGCTGCGGCGAAGGCGGCGGACAGGCCGGCCTGGCTCAGCAGCCGGTAGCTGCCGTCGGGCTGGCGGCCGTAGAGGGCGCCGGCGTCGAACTCGCGGCAGCGCAGCCCGCTGTCCACGATGGCGGCGAGCAGCGCCGAGCGCTCGCCGCCGCCGGCCAGCGTGCTCGCCAGCTGGTGCTCGATGCTCAGGCGCAGGCTGGCGCTCTGGCGCTCGCTGATGTCGGTGACCGAGGCGAGCACGACGGCGCGGCCGAAATAGCTGCCCGGGCGCAGCCGCACTTCGCCTGGGAAGACGCAGCCGTCGGCGCGCTGCGTCCAGTATTCGAACAGCTGCGGCTGGCCGGCGAAGGCGGCACTGATGGCGGCTTCGATGCGGGCGCTGTCGTTGAGGCCGGGGGCGCCGAACTCGTCGTAGCGATGGCCGACCAGCGCGCGCTTGGCGTGGCCGGACAGGCTTTCGGCGCCGCGGTTGGCATCGAGCAGGCGGCGGTCTTCGCCGAGCACCAGCAGCGCCTCGTCGACGCTGTCGAAAATGCCGCGGAAGGTGTCGCGGCTGCCCTGCAGGCGCTCGGCCGTGCGCTGGTGGCCGATCACCAGCGCGCTCAGCTGGCCGCCCTGGGCGAGCAGCGCCAGGTCCTCGGCGTGCGGCGGGCCGGGGCGCGCGTGGTAGGCGACGAAGCAGCCGAGCAGGCTGCCTTCCGGCCCGAGCAGCGGCTCGGCGACGCAGGCGGCGTAGCCGGCCGGGTGCGCCGGAGCGGTTGCCAGTTCGGGAATGACGACACGCTGGCGGCGGCCGGCGGCCTGGGTCCACGGCGTGTCGCCGGCGGCGACGGCCTGCCCGGCGACCGCCGCCGGGAAGCTGTCCGGCAGGCTCGGTGCCGCCGCGCAATGCAGGTTCCGGCCGGCCGCGTCGGCGAGCAGGACGGCGCAGTGCCAGCCGGCCAGCTCGCTTTCCAGCGACAGGGCGATCAGTTCGAGCACGCCGCCGATCGGCTCGCCGCGGGCGAGGCCGGCCAGCGCCGCGTGGCGCAGCAGCATGCCTTCCTCCGCCCGTTTGTGGCGCGCCAGGTCGCGGCCGAAACCGGCGCCGGCGGCGTCGCCGGCCAGGCGCTCGTCGATCAGCGCATCGACCAGGTCGAGTTCGAGCGGGCGCAGCAGCGTGTGTTCGGACAACAGGCCGGTGGCGTTGCCGGCGCCATCGACGACGATCAGGTGGCGGATCGCGTGCGCCGCCATCGCCTCGGCCGCCGTCGCCAGCGAGGCGGCTTCGCCGATGGTGATCACCGGCTGGCGCATCACCGCGGCCAGCGGCGGGTTGTCGGCGGAAGTCAGGCATTGGCGGACGACGTCGCGGGCGGTCAGGATGCCGAGCGGGCGGCGCCCGTCGATCACCACCGTGCAGCTGGCGCGCGCCGCCGCCATGGCGTCGAGCGCCGCGGCCAGCGGCGCGTCCGGCGGCAGGCGCGGGAACAGCCGGTCCATGATGGCGCCGACATCGCACAGGTGGTCGAAGAAGTCGCTGCCGAGATGTTCGCGGATGCTCGATTCGCTGGCCACGCCGAGCGGGCGGCCGGCCGCGTCGGCGACGACGATGTGGCGCAGGCCGTGCTGCGTGACCGTGCGGTAGGCCTGGCGGAAGTCGGTGTCGGCGGCGACGCTGAGCACCGGCGTGCTCATCGCGGCGCTCAGCGGCTGTTGCATGTCGAGGTGCCGGCGCAGCGCGTGCAGCAGGTCGCCCTCGGTGACGATGCCGGCGGCGCGGCCCTCCGCATCGACGACGATGACCGAGGAACCGTGGTCCCGGAGCATCAGGGCCGCGGCGTCGGCGAGGGTGGCGGTCAGGGGCAGCAGGCCGTCGTGGCGGCTGATCAGGTCGGCGATCCGGGGCGCGTTCATGGCCCGGATTGTAGAGGGGGCGGGCCACGGCGGCGGTTGACCGTAGTCAATCGGCGTGCGCGGGGCCGGGCTGCAAACCCGCTTTCCACTCTGTATGGCCACTGACCAGGTGCGGCCGGGGGCGGTGCCGGGGGCGCTCCCGGCCGGCCGGCGAAAGGCCTTGATCCGATTGGATAAATGGCCGTATTTCCGGCCGTGGCATGGGCTTTGCGTTGCGCCGCAAAAGCATTGCATAACCACAACAGAGGACGAAACGTGACCGAGACATTCTATGAAGTGCTGCGCCGCCAGGGCATCACCCGGCGCAGTTTCCTGAAGTTCTGCAGCCTGACCGCGACCTCGCTCGGCCTCGGTTCTGCCGC
>DASUZG010000553.1:0-3648 GCA_036376995.1 Azonexus sp.
TCAAGCAATATGAAGTGGATGTGATGAACCTGCAGCGCGCCGCCAAGCTGACGCCGGGCGAACTGATCGAAGTGCAGCTCGAAAACGGGGCAACGCTGAAGTCGAAGTCGGTAATTCTCGCCACCGGCGCCCGCTGGCGCGAGATGAACGTACCGGGCGAGAAGGAATACAAGGCCAAGGGCGTCTGCTTCTGCCCGCACTGCGACGGTCCGCTGTTCAAGGGTAAGCGCGTCGCCGTCATCGGCGGCGGCAATTCCGGCGTCGAGGCGGCCATCGACCTGGCCGGCCTCGTCGCCCACGTGACCCTGCTCGAATTCGCCGACACGCTGCGCGCCGATGCCGTGCTGCAGAAGAAGCTGTACAGCCTGCCCAACGTCACCGTGATCAAGTCGGCGCAAACCACCGAAGTCACCGGCGACGGCCAGAAGGTGAATGGCATCTTCTACAAGGACCGCGGCACGGAGGCCCTCCATCACCTGGAACTCGAAGGCATCTTCGTCCAGATCGGCCTGTTGCCGAACACCGACTGGCTGAAGGGCACGCTCGAGCTGTCGCGCTTCGGCGAGATCGAGATCGACGCCAAAGGCCACACCTCGCTGCCCGGCGTGTTCGCGGCCGGCGACTGCACGACGGTGCCGTACAAGCAGATCGTGATCGCCATGGGCGCCGGCGCCACCGCCTCGCTGTCGGCCTTCGACCACCTGATCCGCAGCTCGGCTCCGGCCTGATTTTCCAAGCACCGGGAACGGGTGCCCGCCGTTTGGTGGGCACCCGTTCTTGCGTTAACATTGCCGGTTTTCCACCTGCGGCCAGCCGCCGTTCCACTGCGATGACGCCCGCCTTCCTGTCCGCGCCCGCCGCCGCATGCTGAGCAGCCTCTACAGCCTGCCGCTCGCCGCCCTGCTCTGGCTGCTGCACTTCCTGCCGCTGCCCTTGCTCGCCGCCATCGGCCGCGGCCTCGGCCGGTTGCTGATGCTGTTCGGCCGTAAGCGCCGTGCCGTGGTCGACCTCAATCTCGCCTGGTGCTTCCCGGAACTTGATGCTGCGGCCCGCCACGACTTGGCCCGCCGCCATTTCGCAGGGCTCGGGCGCAGCATTCTCGAACGCGGCATTTTTTGGTGGGGCAGCCGTCGGCGCCTGGAACAGCTGATCCAGGTGGACGGCGAACAGCATCTGCAGGCGCAACTGGCCGCCGGCCGTCCGGTGATCCTGCTCGCGCCGCATTTTCTTGGCCTCGATGCCGGCGGCGTCGCCGTGACCATGCGCCACGACATCGTCTCCATCTACGCCGAACAGAGCAACCCGGTGTTCAACCGCCTGCTGCTGCGCGGCCGCAGCCGCTTCGGCAACCAGCAGCTGCTGTCGCGCCAGGACGGCGCGCGCGCCACGGTCAAGGCGATGAAGGCCGGCCGGCCGTTCTACTACCTGCCGGACCTCAACGCCCGTCGCCGCGATGCCGTGTTCGTGCCGTTCTTCGGCATCCCGGCCGCCACCGTCACCGGCCTGCCCCGCCTCGCTCGCGCCGCCGGCGCCGCGGTGCTGCCCTGCGTCACCCGCATGCTGCCGGGCGGCGACGGCTACCGACTCGAGATCGGCGAAGCCTGGCGCGACTATCCGAGCGATGACGTGACGGCCGACACGGCGCGCATGAACAGCTGGCTGGAAGGTGTCATCCGCACCATGCCGGAGCAGTATTACTGGGTGCATCGCCGTTTCAAGACACGACCGCTAGGCGAAGCCAAACCTTATTGAGCACGACCCGATGACTCGAAACGACATGCCAACCGCGCCCTTGCCCACCGATTTCGCCGACTGGTGGACGGCCCCCGGCGACTGGGTGGAAGAACCAAACCAGCGACGCAGCGGCTGGAGCGGCATGATGCGACTGCACCACGCCGGCCGGACCTATTACGTCAAGAAGCAGTGCAACCACCTGTGCCGTACGCTGAGCCATCCCTTCGGCTGGCCGACGGTCAGCCGCGAGTTCGCCAACATCCGGCGCCTGCAGGCGCTCGGCATCACCGTGCCGACGCCGGTCTTCCACGGCAGCCGCCGGACCGCCGATGGGCTCGAAGGCCTGCTGATCACCGAGGAACTGGTGGATTTCGCAGCACTCGACACACAGGCCGACCGCTCGCCGGCCGAGAAATCCCGGCTGGCCACCGCCGTCGGCCGGATGCTCGGCCGCATGCACGCGCACAACCTGCAGCACAGCTGCCTCTACGACAAGCACATCATGGTCCGCTGGCAGGACGGCCAGCCGACGATCGCCCTGATCGACCTGGAGAAGCTGCGCCGGGCCTGGCTGCCCGGCCACGCGGCCCGGCACGACCTGGACCAGCTCAAGCGGCACCAGCAGATCTGGCCGGACGCCGACTGGGCGCTGCTCGAACAGGCCCACCGGGCGGCCGGCAAACCCGGCGCCGCATGAGCCGGGTATACTCCCGCCCCTGATATCCCAAGACACTACCGAAGAGAACCCGACCTTGGCCCTCACTATCCTTGGACTTTCCGGCGCCCTGACGCACGACCCGTCAGCCGCCCTCTACATCGACGGCAAACTGGTTGCCGCCGCCGAAGAAGAGCGCTTCGTCCGCGACAAGCACGCCAAGAACCGCATGCCCTACGAGTCGGCGCGCTTCTGCCTGGACTTCGCCGGTATCAAGCCCAAGGACGTCACCGCGGTGGCCATTCCCTTCGCGCCGATCAGCCTGGCCGACAAGGCGCGCTGGCAGTACGCCAAGCGCTACTGGTACGCGCCGGACCGGGCGCTGGATGCGTTGTTGAACGGCAACCGCCGCTTCAAGCGCTACAAGAAGCGCATCGAATGGTGCCTGCAGCAGCTGGGCTTCGATCTGGCCAAGACCGAGATCGTGCCGGTCGAGCACCACCTGACGCACGCTTCCTCCGCCTACCACTGCTCCGGCTTCACGGAAAAGACGGCAATCCTCGGCATCGACGGCAAGGGCGAATACGCCACCACCTTCTTCGGTGTCGGCGAGAACGGCAAGATCCGCAAGATCAAGGAGTTCTACGACCCGGATTCGCTGGGCGGCCTGTACGGCGCGCTGACCGAATACCTCGGCTTCGAGATGCTCGACGGCGAATACAAGGTCATGGGCATGGCGCCCTACGGCGACCCGAGCAAGTACGACTTCTCGCGTCTGGCCAAGTTCGAGAATGGCGAACTGATCGTCAACACCGATTACGCCAACGTGATCGGCTTCCGCCGCTACAAGGAAAAGGGCAAGGGCTACTACTTCTCGCCCAAGCTGATCGAGTGGCTGGGCCCGATGCGCCACGGCGACATCGCCGACGACCCCTACATCCACTACGCGGCGAGCATGCAGAAGCTGTTCGAGGATCTGGCGCTGCAGATGATGGACTACTACCTTGGCGACATCCTCAAGGAAACCGGCCGTCTGGCCTTCGCCGGCGGCGGCGCGCTCAACGTCAAACTGAACCAGAAGATCATCGCCCGCCCGGAATTGAAGGAACTGTTTGTCCAGCCGGCATCCGGCGATGCCGGCACGGCCATCGGCGCCGCCGCCTGGGTCTCGGTCGAACGCGGCGTACCGGTCGAGAAGATGGAACACGTCTATCTCGGCCCCGAATACAGCAACGAAGACGTCATTGCCGCCTGTGCCC
>DASUZG010000554.1:0-10342 GCA_036376995.1 Azonexus sp.
CCGCCGCACGGCGGCCTGGCCTTCGGCCTCGACCGCATCGTCACGATGATGACCGGCGCCGAATCGATCCGCGACGTGATCGCCTTCCCGAAGACCCAGCGCGCCCAGTGTCTGCTGACCGACGCGCCGTCGGCGGTCGACGAGAAGCAACTGCGCGAACTGCACGTCCGCCTGCGTCAGAAGGTCGAAACGCAGGTCGAGGTCAGCCAGGGCTAAAGCGCGATGCGCCACTGGCAGCGCTTCCTGATCGTCCTGCTGCTGACGGTCGGAAGCGCTTTTGCTTTCTTCGGCGGAAAATCGGAGCGCGACTGGATCGCCGCCGCCGAACTACCGCCGGAAGGCCGCGAGACGCTGGCCCTGATCAAGCAGGGCGGACCCTTTCCCTACAGCCGCGACGGCGTCGTCTTCAACAATTTCGAGAAGCTGCTGCCGCTCCAGCCGCGCGGCTATTACCGCGAATACACGGTCAAGACGCCGGGCCGCAAGGATCGCGGTCCGCGCCGCATTGTCACCGGCCAAGGCACCGAGTATTACTATACGGCGGACCATTACAAGTCTTTTCGGCGAATCCGCGAATGAACGACAACTTCCTGCGAGAAAGCAGCCGGGCCGGCCCGTACTATCTGCCGCATGACCGCCAGGTGGCCATCGCCCGGCAAGCCGAGGCGGCCGGCCTGCGCCTGTTGTGGGCGGACCTGTCGGCCAGCCAGACGATCGCCGACGCCCTCACCGAACTCGGTCGGGTATGTGACTTCCCCGACTGGTACGGCGCCAACTTCGACGCCCTGCTCGACTGCCTGACCGACCCCGACGGCAGCGTCGCGACTGGCCTGGCCCTGCTGATTTCCGGGCTGGACGCACTGCGCAAGGCGGCACCGGACGATCTCGGCACACTACTGGAAGTCCTCGCCACGGCCTGCGACAAACGGCGCGGCAGCGCATCCCCGTTGTGGGTCCTGCTCGACACGCCGGCCCGCGGCATCGAGCCTCTTCCCGACGCATGAGCGGCAGCAAGCAGCCGGTTTCGGTGCTGGTCGTCATCCATACGGCTGATCGCGAGGTCTTGCTGCTGGAACGCGCGGCCCACCCGGGCCTCTGGCAATCGGTGACCGGCAGCCGTGAAGGCGACGAAACCTTGCTTGCGACAGCCCGCCGCGAAGTTCAGGAGGAAACCGGCATCGTCGCAACAGGCGAACAGTTCGCCGACTGGCAGATCGCCAACACCTACACCATCTTTCCGGCCTGGCGCCACCGCTACCCGGAAGGCGTCCAGGAAAACGTCGAACACGTGTTCGGCCTGCGCCTGCCGCAGCGCGTCGCCATTACGCCGGCGCCGGATGAACACCGGGCCTGGCAGTGGCTGCCCTGGCAGGAAGCGGCCGAGCGCTGCTTCTCGTGGAGCAACCGCGACGCCATCCGGTTGTTGGCCCACAACCGCCAGCCGATCTGAATACCATCCTCCCCGCCGCCGGCCTGTTTCTTTGTACAATCCGCGGCGATTCTCTCTGGAGCCCGCCATGAACATCGAAGATCTCGTCCCCGGTACCAAGGCCGCCGTTCTGGCCGAAGCCCTCCCCTACATCAAGCGCTTCCACGGCAAGACCATCGTCGTCAAGTACGGCGGCAATGCGATGACCGATGAACACCTGAAAAGCTGCTTCGCCCGCGACGTGGTGCTGCTCGAATTGATCGGCTTCAACATCGTCGTCGTGCATGGTGGCGGCCCGCAGATCGAGAACCTGCTCGCCCGCGTCGGCAAGAAGGGCGAATTCGTCCAGGGCATGCGCGTCACCGACGCCGAGACCATGGAAGTGGTCGAGATGGTGCTCGGCGGCCAGGTCAACAAGGACATCGTCAACCTGATCAACCAGCACGGCGGCAAGGCCGTCGGCTTGACCGGCAAGGACGGCAACTGCATCCGCGCCAAAAAGCTGATGCTGGAAAACAAGGACAACCCGGGCGACCTGATCGACGTCGGCCAGGTCGGCGAGATCACCAAGATCGATCCGTCGCTGATCGACCACCTGGACAAGGGTTCCTTCATCCCGGTCATCGCGCCGATCGGCGTCGGTGAAAACGGCGAAACCTACAACATCAACGCCGACGTCGTCGCCGGCAAGATGGCCGAAGTCCTGAAGGCGGAAAAGCTGGTGCTGCTGACCAACACGCCGGGCGTGCTGGACAAGGACGGCAATCTGATCACCGGCATCACGCCCAAGCAGATCGACGAGATGGTGGAAGACGGCACGCTGTCCGGCGGCATGCTGCCGAAGATCGGCTCGGCCCTCGATGCTGCCCGCAACGGCGTCAAGGGCGTGCACATCATCGACGGCCGCGTCGAGCACGCGCTGCTGCTGGAAATCCTGACCGACCACGGCGTCGGCACGATGATCAAGTCGCACTAAGCACATGCGCGGGGAACGCGTCTGGTTGTTCGATCTGGACAACACGCTGCACAACGCCTCCCCGCACATCTTCCCGCACATCAACCGTGCGATGCGGGAATACATCGAGCGCCATCTGGGGCTCGACACGCAGGCCGCTAACCGCCTGCGCCAGGATTACTGGCAACGCTACGGCGCCACGCTGCTCGGTCTGATCCGCCATCACGCCATCGATCCGCACCACTTCCTGCGGGAAACCCACCAGTTTCCCGACCTGGCCCGCCTGGTGGTCTTCGAGAAGCCGCTGCTGCATACCCTCAAGCGCCTGCGGGGCCGCAAGATCCTGTTCTCCAACGCCCCACGCGCCTACACCGAAGCCATTCTCGAGCTGACCGGCCTCGGCGCCTGTCTCGACGCGGTCTACACCGTGGAAAGTCTCAAATTCCGCCCCAAGCCGATGCCGCAAGGCTTTCGCGCCCTGTTGCGGGCCGAGCGGCTCAATCCGCGCCGCTGTATCATGGTCGAGGACAGCCTGGCCAACCTGGTCACCGCCAAGAAACTCGGCATGAAGACCGTGTGGGTGAGCACTGGCTCACGCCGCTCGCCCTGCGTGGACGTGAAGGTTCGCTCCGTCCTCGAATTGCCCCAGCGCTGCGGCCGTCTATAATCGGCCAAAAACAACCAGAGGGGAGAGACAACATGGCGACCAAGCCGGGCGAACGCCGCCTGCAGATCCTGCAAACCCTGGCTGGCATGCTGGAAGTGCCGAAAGGGGAAAAAATCACCACCGCCGCACTGGCGGCCAAACTGGCGTGTTCCGAAGCCGCCCTCTATCGCCACTTCGCCAGCAAGGCTCAGATGTACGACGGATTGATCGAATTCATCGAACAGAGCCTGCTTGGCGTTATCAACCAGATCACCGCCGAGGAAAGCCAGGGCTTCAAGCAGCTCGAACTGACGGTCGGCCTGCTGCTGCGCTTCGCCCAGAAAAACCGCGGCATGACCCGGGTGCTGATCGGCGACGCCCTGGTCAATGAAAACGAGCGCCTGCAGACACGCATCAACACACTGCTCGACAAGGTCGAGGCGGCGCTCAAGCAGGCCCTGCGCATCGCCGCCACCCAGGACAACCTGAAGCCGGATGCCGATTTCGCGGCCCTGGCCAACCTGCTGCGCTGCTACGTGGTCGGCCGCTGGGAACAGTACGCTCGCTCCGGCTTTACCCGCGAACCGCTGGCCCAATGGCCGCAGCAATGGCCGATGCTGTATTTCGCCTGCCTGTCGCAGTCCGGCGCGCCGGGCGCGTAAACGACAATGGGCGGCACGGTGGCCGCCCGTTTCTTCATGCGTCTTGTGCGCTCAGCGCTTCAGGTATTCCGCTGCATCGAGCGCGAAATAGGTCAGGATGCCATCGGCGCCAGCCCGCTTGAAAGCCAGCAGGCTCTCCAGCACGCAAGCCTCTTCGTTCAGCCAGCCGTTCTGCGCCGCTGCCTTGAGCATCGCGTACTCGCCGCTGACCTGGTAGGCGTAGGTCGGCACCTTGAACTCGTCCTTGACCCGCCGGACGATATCCAGATACGGCATGCCCGGCTTGACCATGACCATGTCGGCACCTTCGGCCAGATCCAGCGCCACTTCGCGCAAGGCCTCGTTGGTATTGGCCGGATCCATCTGGTAAGTGTATTTGTTGCCCTTGCCCAGGTTGCCGGCCGAGCCAACCGCATCGCGGAACGGGCCGTAGAAGCTGGAGGCATACTTGGCCGAGTAGGCCAGGATGCGCGTGTAGATCTGCCCGGCGCTCTCGAGTTCGCCGCGGATGCGGCCGATGCGCCCGTCCATCATGTCCGACGGCGCCACCACATCGGCCCCGGCCGCGGCATGACACAGCGCCTGGCGCGCCAGCACGGCGAGCGTCTCGTCGTTGAGCACATAGCCGGTATCATCGATCAGGCCGTCCTGACCGTGGCTGGTGTAGGGATCGAGCGCCACGTCGGTGATCACCCCCAGTTCGGGAAATTCGCGCTTCAGGGCGCGCACGACACGCGGCACCAGGCCATCGTCGTTGTAGGCCTCCTCGGCGCCCAGCGATTTCAGCGAGGCGTCAATCACCGGGAACAGCGCCAGCGCCGGAATGCCCAGCTTGACGGCCCGCTCGGCGGTCTTCAGCAGAATATCGAGCGACTGCCGCTCGACGCCCGGCATCGACGCCACCTTCTCGATCCGCCCCGCACCGTCGAGCACGAATACCGGATAGATGAAATCGTCGGGCGTCAGCACCGACTCGCGCATCAGGCGCCGTGAAAATTCATCCCGCCGCATCCGGCGCATGCGGGTTCCTGGAAAGATGCCATTACCGCTCATTGCAAGCCTCGTTCAAATGCACAACAGAGAAATTTTGGAAGCGCGTGGAACTTTTCACCATGACCCGTATCAGAGACACCAGATGGCACGCGCTGTCTCCCGCTTCACCTCCCTGAGCGGGTGTCTTGACCACGTCAAGGCATTTTGGCCCCCGGACCCCCCTTATCCGGGGGCCCTTTGTTTTCCAGCGCCGGGTTTTCCGATGTCTTGAGCGGCATCTCCAGCCAGCCGGCGAGGACCGCCTCGGCTTCCTGCAGGCCGGATTTCTTCAGGCTGGAAAACAGCTGCACCGAGTAGAGGGCGGCATCGCCCCAGGTCGCCACCTCGGCCTTGACCGAACGCAGCGCCTTGGTCTGCTCCTGCCGGCTGAGCTTGTCAGCCTTCGACAGCATGATGTGGATCGGCCGGCCGGTCGGGCGGAACCAGTCGATCAGCTTCAGATCGAGGTCGGTCATCGGCCGGCGCACATCCATGATCACCACCAGGCCCGCCAGTTGGTCGCGCTTGTTGAGATAGGGACCGATCAGCCCTTCCCACTGCGAACGGACGGCTTCCGGTGCCTTGGCATAGCCGTAGCCGGGCAGATCGACGAAATACTTGCCGTCGGCCAGCGTGAAATAGTTCAGGTGCTGCGTCCGGCCCGGCGTCTTGCTGACGTAGGCCAGGCGCACCCGGCCGGCGAGCGTGTTGATGGCAGACGATTTGCCGGCATTCGAACGGCCGGCGAAGGCGACTTCGCGGACCGAATCGCGCGGCAGATCGCGAAGATTGGCGACGGTGGTGAGGAAAACCGCCTGCTGGAACAGTGGCATAAAAAACTCGGAAGACCCGCCATGGGTGGGCGAAGTGTTATAGAATAACAGGTTTGAAACTTCCCGTTCCGGCCAAAGCGCCCACAAACGCGTACAAGGAGCTTGTAAATGATTCGTTCCGCGGCAATGGCAATTCTTCTTGCCACCACTGTCATCGCTCATGCAGCCGAAGGTGCCAAGAGCAAGGCTGATCCTGCCAAGGGCAAAATCGTCGCCGAAACGATCTGCGTCGCCTGCCATGGTGCGGACGGCAACAGCATGGCTTCCGCCAACCCCCACCTGGCTGGCCAGATCGAGGAATACATCTACAAGCAACTGAGCAACTTCAAGTCGGTCGACGGCAAGCCGGCCGTGCGCAACAACGCCATCATGGCCGGCATGGCCGCCCCTCTGAGCGACGAAGACATGCGCAACGTCGCCGCCTGGTTCGCCAGCCAGAAACTGAACCCGGCCACCGCCAAGGACGAAACCAAGATCACCCTCGGCCAGCGTCTGTGGCGCCAGGGCGACCACAAGAAGGGCATCCCGGCCTGCGCTGGCTGCCACGGCCCGGCCGGTGCCGGCATGCCCGCCCAGTACCCGCGCCTGGCCGGCCAGTTTGCCGACTACACGGCAGCCCAGCTGAAGGCTTTCCGTGTCGAAGAACGCGCCAACGACCCGGAAAAGATGATGCGCATGATCGCCGCCAAGCTGTCCGACGTCGAAATCCAGGCCGTCGCCGAGTACGCCGCCGGCCTGCGCTGATCCGCACCGACAACCGCAAAAGGCAGCTTCGGCTGCCTTTTTGTTTTTCAGGCTTGGCAGCCTTACGCCATGGGGATAGACTGACCCGACAACAAACACCTCGAAGGAGGAGACCCCATGAAAACGCTCAAGCAGTTGTTGGCAGACAAGCAGCGCCCCCTGGCTGTCGTGGCGCCCGGCGACACCGTTTTCCATGCGCTCACGGTGATGGCCCAGCACGATGTCGGCGCCGTTCTGGTCCTCGATGGCGAGCAACTGGTCGGCATCTTTTCCGAGCGCGACTATGCACGACGGATGATCCTGCACGGCAAGACCTCCAAGGAAACTGCCGTGCGCGAGGTGATGAGCGAGCGCGTCGCGTACGTGACCAAGACGGCGACGCTGGAAGAATGCATGGCGCTGATGACGGAAAAACGCTTCCGCCACCTGCCGGTGCTCAATGACGACGGGACGGTGGCCGGACTGATCTCGATCGGCGACATGGTCAAGGAGACCATCAGCTCCCAGCAGTTCCTGATCGATGAACTGGAGCGCTACATCGCCGGAGAACGCTTCATCGCCAACTGATCCATGTCCGATATCGATCCACGAATCCATTTCCGCATACTCGAAGACATCGCCCGCGATCTGTCGGGCGATGTCAATTTTCCGACCTGCATGGATGCGGCGATTCTCGTCCGCAACACGCTGAGGGATCCACTGGCCAACCTCGACCGCGTCGTGCAGGTGGTGGGCATCGAACCGCTGATTTCCAGCAAGCTGTTGCGGCTGGCCAATTCGGTCAGCTACAACCCCTCGGGCAAACGCGTCAATGATCTGGCGACGGCCATCGGCCGCCTCGGCTTCGAGGCCGTGCGCACCACGTCATTGGCCGTAGCCATGGACCAGATGCTGAAATCGCGCAATCTGGCCGCTTTCGACGATATTGCGCGCAAGGCGTGGGAGCACTCGCTGCAGGTGGCGGCGATCGCCCGCGTGCTGGCCCGGCGCATCGGGCGCTTCAAGCCGGACGAGGCGATGCTGGCCGGCCTGGTGCACGACATCGGCATCTTCTACCTGCTGTTCCGCGCCGCCGAATACCCCGAGTATCGCGACAACCGCGCCGCCATGGTCGACCTGATCCGCGGCTGGCACGAAAGCATCGGCGAAAGCCTGCTGCACATCCTCGGCTTGCCGGAGCACATCACCGAGGCCGTGCGCGACCACGACCAGGCGCAGAACATCGAGACGCCGTCGAATCTGCGCGACATTCTCTATTTTGCCAACCTGCTGGCCGAAGACTCCGAGTACGGCTTGCCGACCGAACTCGACCCGGCCTGGAGCGACAAGGCCATCGCCGACCGCGCCCGCTTCGCCGACCTGCTCGACGAAGCCAACGACGACATTCAGGAACTGCGCGCCGCCCTGTCGGTGTAAAGTCCGCCCCCGCATCGGGCCGCTCCTGCAGCCGCAAAAACGCTCAGCGGCTGCGCGGCCGGTCAAAGCGTACGATGGCGCGGCCGTCCGGCGTCTGCTTGGGCGCCACCTTCCAGGCGTGTCCGTAGACGACTTCGAGCGTCGCCGGCAGCTTGCCGTCGCGGCGCATCGCTTCGTAGGCGGTCCGCGCCGCGAGCCAGCCCTGACGTCCGCTCAGGCCATGGCGCCGCGCCTTCATCGCGCAGGACGAGCCGGCGGCACGCAGGTCGGCCAGCAGCGCATCCACGTCATCGTAGGTCAGGGTGATCACTTCCATATCCATCACCGGATCGGCAAAGCCGCAGCCGACCAGCATGTCGCCGAGATCGTGCATGTCGATGAAGCGCTGGGTGTGGGCATAGCCGTCGGCGCAGGCCGCACGCAATTCCTTCAGCGTATCCGGCCCCAGCGTCGAGAACATCAACAGCCCACCGACTTCGAGGACCCGGTGGGCCTCGCCGAGCGCCGGCAGGGGATCGTCGAGCCAGTGCAGCAGCAGATTGGACCAGACGAGACCGGCCGACCGCGGCGCCAGCGGCAGGCGGGCCGCATCGGCCGCCAGACGCAGCGGCCCGCTGTTCCTGCCCAGCCCCAGCCAGCGCTGCCAGCCCGGCGTCCGCGATGTCTCGCGGCGCAGCATGGCCGGAACCAGATCGAGGCCGAGCAATTCGGCGCCCGGATAACGCGCGCTCAGGCCGGGAAAGCTGCCGCCGCGACTGCAGCCAAGATCGACGATGCGCTTCGGCTGCAGCGTGACGTAGTCGAGGCGCTCCTGCATGCGCCGGTCGATTTCGCGGGCGATGAAGTCGCCCGCCTCATAGCGCCCGGCAACCTGCGCGAAGCGCCGGGCAACCTGGCGCTGGTCGACGAATCCGGCGCTCAAACGGCCTTCACGCCCAGACGGGCGAACAGTGCGTCGTCGCGGTCGACCTCGGGATTGCCGGTGGTCAGCAGATGGTCGCCGTAGAACATCGAGTTGGCGCCGGCCAGGAAGCACAGGGCCTGCAGCTCGTCGCTCATTTCCTGGCGGCCGGCCGACAGGCGGACCCACGAGGTCGGCATGGCGATCCGGGCGGCGGCGATGGTGCGGACGAATTCGAACGGGTCGAGACGCGGGACATTGGCCAGCGGCGTCCCGGGGATCGGCACCAGGTTGTTGATCGGCACCGACTCCGGCGGCTGCGGCAGGTTGGCCAGCTGCACGATCAGCGCTGCCCGGTTCTTGCGCGACTCGCCCATGCCGATGATGCCGCCGGAACAGACATTGATGCCAGCATCGCGCACTTGGTCGAGGGTGTCGAGACGATCGTCGTGGGTGTGGCTCTTGATCACCTGACCGTAGAATTCCTTGTCGGTGTCGAGATTGTGGTTGTAGTAATCGAGGCCGGCCTCCTTGAGCTTTTCCGCCTGGCCGTCCTTGAGCATGCCAAGCGTGACGCAAGTCTGCATGCCGAGCGCCTTGACTTCGCGGACCATGTCCAGCACGCGGTCGAGATCGTTGTCCTTCGGCCCCTTCCACGCGGCGCCCATGCAGAAGCGGGAAGCGCCCTTGGCCTTCGCCGCCTGCGCCGCGGCGACCACTTCGTCGAGCGGCATCAGGCGTTCGCGTTCAAGTTCGGTGTCGTAGCGCGCCGACTGCGAGCAATAGCCGCAGTCCTCGGAACAGCCGCCGGTCTTGACCGACAGCAGCGTCGAGCGTTGAATGGCATTGGCATCGAAATGCTGGCGATGGACACCCTGCGCCTGCCAGATCAGATCCATCAGCGGCATCTCGTACAGGGCCAGGACTTCAGCAACCGTCCAGCGACGAGGGGCGGACGACGACGTAACAGCGGAGGCGGCGGCGAGAGAACTGGCGTGCATGAAGAACCTTGCGTGAAAAGAAAACAGAAAGACGGACCCGGCAACAATCCGTAATTATGAATTATTGAGGAACCCGGCTACGATGTCAATTTTACCCCAGGCACTGAGCAGCCCCCTAAAACATCTGGCCCGCCGTTGCCATGCCGCCTTGTTGCCAGGCAGTTGCCTGCTGTGCGGCGCCGACAGTGGCACCGGCCTGCTGTGCCCGCCCTGCCTGGCCGACCTGCCCGCCCTCCCGCCGATGCGGTGTCCGCAATGCGCCGAGGCGACCACCCACGGCGAACGCTGCGGCGCCTGTCTCACTGCGCCGCCGCATTTCGCACGCACAGTGGCTCTGTGGCGCTACGATTTCCCGATCAACCGCATCATCCACGCCCTCAAGTATCGACACCAGACGGCTGCCGCCCGCTGGCTCGGCAGCGCCCTGGCGCCATGCCTGGATGGCGCGGACCAGTGGATCGTGCCGATGCCGCTGCATCCCGAACGCCTGCGCGAACGCGGTTTCAACCAGTCAATGGAAATCGCCCGCAGCCTCGCCCGGCAACTGCGCCGGCCGCTCCTTGGCGACTGCTTGCTGCGGCTGCGCCCGACGGCACCCCAGGCCGATCTCGACCCCGGCCAACGGCGCCGCAATGTCCGCGGCGCCTTTGCCTGCAACGCCGACCTCCACGGGCGCGCCATCGTGCTAGTCGATGACGTCATGACCACCGGCGCCAGTGCCGA
>DASUZG010000555.1:0-2678 GCA_036376995.1 Azonexus sp.
GGTCGCCTCGTTGAGCCCGAGCAGCAGGCCGCAGGTCTCGTCCGGATAGCCGACATCGGCCTGGGCCACCAGTTCGGAACGGACCTCGGGAGGAAGCAGCAGAACGCACGACATCACGCAGCCCTCGTCACTTACTTTCAGTTGGACCGGTTCCGGCGGCTGCAAGTTCGGCCGGTCACCGCGGATGAAGCCTGGCGGAGCGCCGACCCGCCACTCATTATGACTTTGTGTTTGGCAACAACCAGCCAACGTCATATGTTGTTAGAATTTACCGGCAACTTCCCTAAACCCCGCCTGTCCGATAAAGAGGGCTGGCGTGGTTCGGCCAATAGTTCAGATTGGGGGCGAATTGGTTCACGAATTGATGCCTGAAGACTCGGTTTTCCTGCCGACATTGCCGGCCGATCACGGGCAGCGGCGGCTTGCGCTGTTCGTCGTGCTGCTTTCCGCCGCCAGCTTCGTTGCCATCGCCCCGTTCGCCAAGCTGCCGCTGACGCCGGTCTGGGCCTTCATCCCGATTTACGAATCGGTGCTGGTCATCAACGACCTGATCACCGCCGTGCTGCTCCTTGGCCAGTTCGCGATGCTGCGCTCGAAGGCGCTGCTGGTGCTGGCCGCCGGCTACCTGTTCACGGCCTTCATGACGGTCGGCCATGGGCTGAGCTTTCCCGGCCTGTTCGCCCCGGGCGGCCTGCTCGGGGCCGGCACGCAAAGCACGGCCTGGCTGTACATGGCCTGGCATGGCGGCTTCCCGCTGTTCGTGATGGCTTACGCCTGGCTCAAGGACCGGCCGAACGACATCCTGCCGGCCCCGTTCACCCCGCGCACGGCGATCGTCGGCTGCCTCGCCGCCGTCGCCGCGCTGGCCGCCGCCCTGACTGCGCTGGCGACGGCCGGGCAGGCGCTGCTGCCGGCCATCATGCAGGGCAATCAATACACGCCGGCGATGATCGGCGTCGTGTCCACGGTCTGGCTGCTCAGCCTGGCGGCCCTGCTGATCCTGTGGCGGCGGCGCCGGCATGCGGTGCTCGACCTGTGGCTGATGGTGGTGATGTGCGCCTGGCTGTTCGACATCGCGCTGTCGGCCGTGCTCAACCAGGGTCGCTTCGACCTCGGCTTCTACGCCGGACGCATTTTCGGGCTGCTGGCGGCGACTTTCGTGCTGGTCGAGCTGCTGGTCAACAACAGCCTGCTCTATGCCCGGCTGGCCGAGCTGCATGCCAGCGAGCACCGCAAGAATGCCGACCTGGAGCGCCTGCACGGCCAGCTCGAAAGCCGTGCCCGCGATCACGTGGCGGCCCTCGAAGCGCTGCACAACAAGGAAGAGGAAATCCGCGCCATCGTCGAGAACCTGAGCGACTGCGTCATCACCATCGATACGCGGGGCATCGTCTGCAGCACCAATCCGGCGCTCGAACGGATTCTCGGCTACGCGGCCGACGAGGTGGTCGGGCGCAACGTCTCGCTGCTGATGCCCGACCCGCACACTAGCCGCCACGATGCCTACCTGGCGCGCTATCTGGAGACCGGCGAGGCGCACATCATCGGCATCGGCCGCGAAGTCACCGGCCGCCACAAGGACGGCCACCAGGTGCCGCTCGAACTGGCGGTCAATGAATATGCCGTGCGCGGCGAACGCTACTTCATCGGCACCCTGCGCGACATCAGCGAGCGCAACCGCTTCATCGCCGAGCTGACCCGCACCCGCGCCGACGCCGAACAGGCCAACCGGGCCAAGTCGGCCTTCCTGGCGACCATGAGCCATGAAATCCGCACGCCGATGAACGGCGTCATCGGCATGGTCGAACTGCTCGCCCACAGCCGCCTGTCCGAGCACCAGGCCGACCTGCTGCAGACCATCGGCGAATCGGCGACCACCCTGCTCGGCCTGATCGACGACATCCTCGATTTTTCCAAGATCGAGGCCGGCCGGCTGGAACTCGAACGCATCCCGGTCTCGGTCGCCAGCCTGGTCGAAGGCCTCGGCAATTCGCTGATCACCGTCGCCCTGCGCCGCGGCGTCGACCTCTACCTGTTCGTCGCCCCGGACATTCCCGAGCGGGTGTTGTCGGACGACGTGCGGCTGCGCCAGATCCTCTACAACCTGGTCGGCAATGCCATCAAGTTCTCGGCCGGCCGGCCCGGCCAGCGCGGGCGCGTCGCCATCCGCGCCGAGATCGCCGAGGCGGCGCCGCTGCGCCTGCGCTTTGCCATCGCCGACAACGGCATCGGCATCGCCCCGGAGGCCATCGCCCACCTGTTCACGCCCTTCACCCAGGCCGAGGTATCGACCACCCGGCGCTTCGGCGGCACCGGCCTGGGCCTGGCCATCTGCCAGCGCCTGGTCAGCATGATGCACGGCAGTATCGTCGTCGACAGCGCCGCCGGGCGCGGCGCCACCTTCACCGTCACCCTGCCCTTCGCGCTGGCCGAGCGGCAGCCGCCGCGCTCCCTGCTCCGCCTCGACGGCGTGCATTGCCTGGTGATCGAAGGCGGCGACCTGGCGGCGGCGGATCTGCGCACCTATCTCGAACATGCCGGGGCGCAGGTCGGCATCGTTGGCGACATCGCCGAGGCGGCGCGCCAGGCCACGGCCTGGAGCCTGGCGGTGATCGTCTACGACAGCGGCCATGCCGAGCCGCCGCTGGACAAACTGCGGACCGCCTTCGCCGCGCACC